>JAFMSC010000099.1 GCA_017353825.1 Hyphomicrobiaceae bacterium
CTGGTCTGCGTCCGCCGTTGAGTTCACAAAGCCTGCCAGAGTTGGGCCTGCCAGAGTTGGGCCTGCCAGAGTTGGGCCTGCCAGAGTTGACGGGAGCGGGCCGACCGACGAGTGTCGCAGCTCGCCAACGCCTTTGCTTGGCAAAACTCCAAACGACAGCCGTGCGCGTCAGCGCGAGCGCTCCGTGCATGGGCTTCCCTCCGTGACACACAGCCCCGGCGGGGCAGGGCCGCCTCGTGTCGCAGGGAGCTTGCAATAAGAGTTTTGCGTAAGTTTGCCGCAATTGTATTCAATTGTGACAGTCTCACGAGCGGTGGTTTCGCCGGGGATTTTGCCCAATGATGCCCGTGGACTTGGCGGCAGCGGCCGCAGCAACGCTGGCGGATTTGGTGCAAGAGCGCCGCCGCCTCTCCTTGCTCCTTTCCGGCCTCGACTTGATCGACCAGGGCATCACCGTGATGGACGGCGAGCTAAAGCTTGTCGCCGCGAGTCGCGGTCTCTTCAAGTTGTTCCGGTCGGCACCGGAAATGTGGCGCGTCGGCACCCCATTCGCCGATTTCGTGCGCTACAACGCCCAGCGCGGAGAGTACGGCGAGGGCGACGTTGAGGAGATTGTGGCCAAGCACGTGAGCCTCGCCCGCCAATTTCACCCGCAAGACATGGAGCATGTCCGGCCGGACGGCACCATCATCGCCATCCGGAGCTCGCCGCTGCCCAACGGGGGTTGCGTGACGACCTATACCGACGTTACGCAGCAGCGCGCGCATGCGCGCCTCGTCCGGGCACGCAGCGAGGAGCTTGATCGTCGCGTACACGAGCGCACCGCCGAGCTCGAGGCTGTCAACGCTGAGCAGAAGCGCCTGGAGGCGGTGCTCGTGCATGCCCAGAAGATGGAGGCGGTGGGCCAGCTGACAGGCGGACTGGCGCACGACTTCAACAACCTGCTTACGATCGTGATCAGCAACCTTGCGGTGATGCGCGATCACGCGGCGAAGGCGGGCATTATGGAGTTCGTGGAGCCCGCACTCGTCGCCGCTCATAAGGGTGCGGCCATCACGCGGCGCCTCTTGGCGTTTGCGCGCCGCCAAAGACTCGAGCCACGTATCGTCGAGGTCAATAGTCTCATTGCCAATCTGCTGTCGCTGTCGCGTCATTCCCTGCCCTCGACGATCAGCATCTCAAAACAGCCGGCACCCTTCGAGCTCCACACGCGGGTAGACCCCGAGCAGCTCGAGCATGCCTTTCTCAACCTTGTGCTGAATGCCCGCGACGCCATGCCGGGAGGCGGCAGCCTGGTCGTGCACAGTGCAAGCCGGCTCGTTCACAACGCAGAAGCCGCCGAGCTTGAGCTTGCGCCGGGTCGATACGTCGAGATCCGCGTTGAGGATACCGGCAAGGGCATGGACGAGACGACCCTTTTGCGGGTTTTCGAACCGTTCTTCACGAGCAAGCCGTTCGGCGCCGGTAGCGGCCTCGGCCTCTCGGTGGTCTACGGCTTCGTGAAGCAATCGGGGGGAGCCGTTCACATCAGCAGCGCGCCGGGAAGAGGTACGACGGTGACGCTGCTGCTGCCGGCGAGCCCGGCCCCGACTCGGCCCGATGTGCACCAATCGCTTGGCGCACGCCAAAGCGCGGGCTCCTCACGTCTGGTGCTGCTGGTCGAGGACGATGCTGACGTGCGCACGGTCATCCGTCGCCAGCTTACCGACATCGGACACATGGTGATCGAGGCACGCGCCGGCGATGAAGCCCTGGCGATCATCGACGATGTTCCGGAGCTTTCGGTCCTGGTCTCCGACATCGTCATGCCAGGCGACATCGACGGGCGGCGCCTTGCCCATCTCGCAAAGCAGAAGCGGCCCGGGCTTAGGGTGGTGCTCGTCACGGGGTATGCTGATGGATTGGATGTTGGGGGTGGCCGGTATCGGTCGTTTACGGTGCTAAGGAAACCCTGTACCAAGGATGAGCTCGCTGCAGCCATTGAGACGGCACCACAGTAATGGATAGTCCCGAAGCCACGCGGCAGTCCGAGGGCCGGATCGTCTACGTCGTTGAGGACCACGACGAGATCGGACGTCTGGTCTGCGCAGCACTCGATCAGCATGGGTTTCGCTCGGAGCACTTCAGGACCGGGACAAACTTCCTGCAATCTCTGAGGAAGAAGGCGCCGGCGATCTCCGTGATCGACCTCGGTCTTCCGGACTTGGACGGCCTTCACCTCGTACGCCAAGTGCAGGCGGTCTCCGACAGCGCTATCCTTATCCTAACAGGCCGGCAGAGCGTGGACGACCGCATTCTCTGTCTGGAGCTCGGCGCCGACGACTATATGGTCAAACCATTTGAGCCGCGCGAGGTCGTCGCCCGCGTCAACACGATTCTGAGGCGACTGGAGCGGGGCAGCGACCCGAAAAAGGGCACCCACAAGTGCGCCCGGTTCGGGGGCTGGACGTTCGAGGAGAGCTGCAACCGCCTGACACGACCGGGAGGTGAGGAGGTTGAGCTGTCGGTTGCCGAGGCCCGCCTGCTTGCCACCCTCCTCAGGCATCCCAATCGCATCCTAACTCGGGGAGCCCTGCTGGGCGACGGCGACCGCGAGCCCCTCGAGCGGAGCATCGACGCACGGATCTCGCGGCTCAGGCGGAAACTCTCGGACGAGGACGGTCAGGAGCTGATCAAGACCGTCTACGGTGCAGGCTACATGCTGGTCGCAAAAGTGGAATGGGAGTAGCGCGCTCCGAAGAGGGCTCGCGTCCTTGCTGCGGACCGAGACGGCAGAGCGAGGACGCGAGAGAGGGGGCCGCCTCTACTCCAGCGCCTTGAACAGGCGGAACCCGCCGCTGGAGGTGGCAGCGGCGGTAGGGGTGTCGGGGGCGCTGGGGACGGCTTCGACCACCGCGGAGCCCGCCGTTTGCACCTCCAGGATGGCTAGCGATCGATCGGTGGTACCGTCGGGTAGCAGCCGGTAGGCGCCGTCAATGCCCGCAAATCCGCCGGCCCGTGTCAGCGCTGCGGCCGAGAACCTCTGCGATGAGGCTCCCGCCAGCGCGATAGCCAGGTTCACCGCGTCATAAGCCAGGCCGGCGATGCGCGGCGCTGCCGCCTGGTAGGCCTTGGCATACTTCTGGGCGAAGTCGCTCCACCCGCGCGGGTCCGGCCCCGGATACCAGGCGCCGACCAGGGCGGCGTCATGCCCGGCGTTGGGGTAGTCCATGCCGCCGGTGCCCAACAGCTTCACCTTGCCCGTGTCGATCTTGGCCTGCGGCAGCAGCCGAGCCACAAGCTCCAGATACTCCTGCCCGCCGGGAATGAACAAGGCATCCACGGGTTCGCCCCCGGCTTGCGCGGTGGCGATATCAATGCCGATCTTTCGCAAGGGCGCGACCATGGCGTTGGCGTTGGGCGGATAGATCTCCAGCGCTGCCACCCAGCCGCCCTCGCGCGTCACCGCCGCGCGGAACACCGGCTCCACCAGCTTGCCGAAGGCGTCCTGCGGAATGAGGGCGGCATAGCGTTTCATGCCGCGCTTGGCGGCATAGGCGACGATGCGTTCGACTTCCGGCGTCGGCTGAAAACTCAACAGGTAGACGCCGTTGCCGGCCACCTGCCGGTCGCTGGAGAACGCCACCACCGGCACCTGCGCCTGGCGCGCGACAGGGGCCACCGCCGCTACGGACTTGGCATAGAGCGGACCGAGGATCAGGGAGGCTCCTCGCTTTACGACGTCCTCCGCCGCGGCCTTGGCGCCCTCAGGGGTGCCCTTGTCGTCCTTGACCATCAGCTCCAGGCTGCGATTGTCGCGCTCGAACAGAGCGAGCTCGGCGGCCTGCTTGAGGCTGCGGGCGATAACGCCCGGATTTCCCTGGCTGGAGAGCGGCACCAGAATGGCGACTTTCACGGGGGTCACCGGTGGTGGATCGAGCGTCACCGGGGCCAGTGCCAACCCGGGGCCAGTGGCGGTGCACCCGCCTAACAACAGAGCGCCGGCCAGCACGGCTGGAACACCCCGTGCGATCGCCGCAACGCGACGCTCTCCAGCAACGCTTAGCACCGATCGGCCCCCCGGCCAGCCCCCAACTGGCTCCACCTAACGGCGGGAACAAGGCAGGGCGAGGGCAAAGGCGAAGCTTTGCGTCCCGACCCGGCTACCGCGCCGCGCCCGGCCTGGGCTAATCTGCCCGCCTTGTAAAAGTCGCGAGCGAAGCGAGGTTCCGCCCTGGAGACGAGCGAAGCCATGGCACCGGTGGCGCGGCGCGCCGCGGATCAGCTTGGCGTGCTGCTGGCGCAGGCCTTGCCGGCCGGGCTCTACCTGGTGGCGACGCCCATCGGCAACCTTGGCGACATCACGCTGAGAGCGCTCGCGACGCTGGCGCGGGCCAACGTTCTGTGCTGCGAGGACACGCGCCACAGCGCCACGCTTCTCGCCCACTTTGCCATTTCGCGCCCGTTGCGGCCCTACCACGAGCACAACGCCCAGCGCGAGCGGCCACGTATGCTGGCCGAGCTGGCGGCTGGCAAATCGGTGGCCCTCATCAGCGATGCCGGCACGCCGCTCGTGTCCGACCCCGGCTATAAGCTGGTGCGCGAGGCGCTCGCCGCCGGGCACCGCGTGGTTAGCCTGCCTGGGCCAAGCGCGGCCCTGGCGGCGCTCACCAGCGCGGGGCTCGCGACCGACACGTTCCTCTTCGCCGGCTTCCTGCCAGCGCGCGCGAGCGCCCGTCGTACTCGCCTCGCCGAGCTCAAGGACGTGCAGGCCACGCTGGTCTTCTTCGAGGCGCCCTCGCGGCTTGCCGAGAGCCTCGCGGACATCGGCCAGGTCCTCGGCGCGCGGGATGCCGCCGTGGCGCGCGAGCTGACCAAGCTCTACGAGGAGGTGCGCCGCGGCACCCCCGCTGAACTCGCCGGGTGGGCTGCGGAGGCAAGACCCAGGGGCGAGATGGTGGTGCTGTTGGGCCCCCCCCTGCCCCAGACGGTGACCGATGAGGCCATTGCTGCTAAATTGACAACAATGCTCTCTGTGATGAGTCTCAGCGAAGCGGCAAAAGCCACCGCGGACGATCTCGGCATCGCGAAGGCGCGCGCCTACGACATTGGCGTGGCGCTGAAGCGGCGTGCCACGGGATCGTCCGGCGCCGAGACTGCCTGAGGAGGAGCGCCAACGCGGAGCACCAAAGAGGAGCACATGGCTCACGTGACCTTGACCGGCAACCTGCGCCAGTTCACCGGCGGCGTCGCCGAGATGGACGTGGAGGCGGCGAGCGTGCGCCAGCTGTTCGCGCACTTGAGCCGCGACTTCCCGGCGCTGGCTCCGCACCTGGAGCAGGGCCTGGCGGTGGCCATCGACGGCCAGATCTACCAGGACGCCCTTTTCCAGGAGATCGCGGCGGGGAGCGAGGTCCACATCCTGCCGCAGATCGCAGGCGGGTGAGCCCCGTGGCTGGCCGCCTTGCCGTGCTGCTTGGCGTCGTCCTCGCCGCCTTCGTGCTGGCTGTGGGCAGCAGCGTGTCCGCCGTGGCTCAGGCGGTGGTGGATCTGCAACTGGTGCTCGCCGTCGACGTCTCGGGCAGTGTCAGCGACGACCGCTTCAAGCTGCAGCAACAGGGCTACGTCCAGGCGTTTCGCAACTGGCGCGTGATCGAGGCGATCCGGGCGGGGTCGTCGCGGGCCATTGTCGTGACCATGGCGCAATGGACGGGCCCGTCGCAGCAGGCGCAGGTGGTGCCGTGGATGGTGATCACCGACGAGGCCTCCGCCGCCACGCTGGCGGACGCCATCGAGCGCACCACGCGCCAGCTCTACGGTGGCGGCACCTCCATCAGCGGCGCCATCGACTACGCCGTGACGCTGTTCCCCCAGAGCGGGGCCACGGGCGGCCGGCAGGTGATCGACGTGTCGGGCGACGGCGCCAACAACCGCGGCCGCCCTGCTGCGGAAGCTCGCGACGACGCGGTGCGTGAGGGCGTCACCATCAACGGCTTGCCGATCCTGGCCCTCGAGCCGGGCCTCGACCAGTACTACCTCACGAACGTCATCGGCGGCCCCAACGCTTTCTCCATCGTGGCCGAGTCCTACGAGACCTTCGCCGAGGCCGTGCTCAAGAAGCTCATCACCGAGATCGCGGGCACCGAAACCGAACCACCGCCGAAATCTCCCGCCGAGTGAAAGCTGCAGCGCGCCAGCCTAGCAGAGCCGATCGAACGACGGACAGTGCACGAGGATGGAGAGAGCGAGATGCTAGCCGCTGCTCTCTCATGATCCGCCATCGAGGTCGGCCGTCCACCCGCCACGGCTGAACATCCGTCTCGGCAGAATGGATCGGCATGCGGCGCGAGGGTTGCGCGATCAACGCCAGGGTCATACGATGAGCGCCGCACGCAGAGCCCTGCGCCTGTCCTCGTCGGGGAGCGGACGAAATGGGGACCATCGCCATGAGGGGAGCCCTGCTTGCCGTCGCAGGTGTTGTGCTGGCACTCTTGGCTGCGCCGCGAAGCTGGGCAGAGGTGGCCCAGGCCGGGCAAGCGTGCGGACGCCGCGCCGTCTGCGACACCGGCCTGTGGTGCGATCCCAAACCCGGCTCCTGCCCCCGTGGGCCGTCGGCCGGCATTTGCAGGCGGGGGCGGAGGCTGCTTTGCGAGGCTCTCTACAAGCCGGTTTGCGGCTGCGATGGAAAGACCTACGGCAATGACTGTGAGCGGCAGGGCCATCGCATCGGCAAGGCCCACGACGGCGCATGCCCAGGGGGACGGTGAGTTCATCCAGCCGCCTCATGCCTACCGCGGCGGTCATCGGGAAACGGGCTCGGCATGTCAGGTGGCGTTTCACTCCGTCAGGGTCTTGAGGTGCAGTCTGAGGAAATCGACGATCCTGCGTTCGTATGCCTCGGGCGCAAAGCGATGGAAGTCGACGTGCTGCGCGCCGGCTATGACCCACAGCTCCTTGGGCTCGTGCGCTCGTTCATAGAGGAGCTGCGTCTCGTTGAGCGGTGCGTGCCTGTCAGCGTCACCGGCGAGGAAGAGCACGGGCGCGTGCAGCCGGGCGATGTGCTCCACCGGTTGCAGAACCTCGGGATCGAAGCCGAGGCGCGGCCGCATCTGCCACGTGAGCAGCGGCTCCAAATAGCGACCCAGCGTCCCCAGCCGCATTGTTAGCCGGTTTTCCACGGCCTTGCTGAAGCTAGCGTACACGGCCTCCAGCACCATGGCGTCGGGTTGCAGCTCGGCCAGCACGGCGGCTGCGCCACCCAGCGATACGCCGATCACACCGATGCGCTCCGCAGGTGTCTTGCGCCGGAGAAACTCGAATGCGGCGCGGGCGTCCAGGGCTTCGAGATACCCGAAGGTGATGTGGGCGCCAGAGCTCTCCCCGTGCGCCTGGAAATCGAAGAGCAGGACGGCCATGCCGTGCCTGTGCAGGAAACGCGCCCGACCAAGCATCTCCAGCCGGTTCGCCCTGACGCCGTGCATGAGAAGAACGGCTCCCCCGTGGGCTTGCCCGGGAATGAACCAGCCGGAGATCCGACTTGCGGATGCGCTCGTGAACGTGACGGCGTCAATGGGCAAATCTGCAGGCGGCGCTCCGACGGAAACGCGTGCCGGTGCCGATGCTACGGTTCCGACAAGGTAGGCTGCGCCGCAGCCCAGCAGAAGCGCACCAAGCAGGACGACAAGTGTCTTTGCAAACGCCCTTGCCCTGTTTCGATAGACCATCGGCTCCGCCGTGCTAAGCGCAGGCGCCCTTGCCGTTGGACACGACGCCCCGGTCCGGTTCCTCAACGCCCTTGCCGTTGGGCGCGGCCCTGGAGCGGGTCCAGGTCTGGTCACGCTTCAGGAAGTCGTGGAGAGTCTTGCCGGGCTCGGGCCGGAACTTCTCGCCCAGCACGGTGAAATCGGCGATGCGGTCGAGACGGAAGGTGCGGAAGTCGTCGCGCAGCTCGCACCAAGCCGACAGGAGCCATACCGGGCCGTAGTAGGCGAGGCACAGAGGCCGCACCGTGCGCTGTGATTCCTCGGCCTGGGCGTCGCGATAGAAGAAGCGCACCTTGAGCTGGTTGCGGAGCGCACGTCGCAGCTCCGCCACATCGAACGAGATCGGCTCCATGTAGTGGTGCGGCGGCGCCAGCAGCGCGGTATTGGCCATGTAGTCACGCAGCCGGTCCGGAATTACGGCCTGCACCTTGGCGATCACGTCGCTCGCCGCCTTGGCCAACTCGGCGTCGGCCCACGACTCCACGATGCGCGCGCCGAGCACCAGCGCCTCGATCTCCTGCTCCTTGAACATCAACGGCGGCAGGTCAAAGCCGGCCCTCAACACGTAGCCCACACCGGCCTCGCCCTCGATCGGCACGCCGCTCGCCACGAGGTCCTGGATGTCGCGGTAGATGGTGCGCTCCGACACTTCCAAGGCGGCGGAGAGGTCGCGGGCGCGCACCAGGGTCTGGCGGCGCAGTGACTGGATGATCTCAAACAGTCGGTCGGCGCGGCGCACGCTGCTCTCTCCCCCAAATCGGATGGGGGTCAGGCCCCTCGCCCGCGGCTTTGCATGAAAAACCTGTGGGCACAGAAGGGTCTGACCCCTCATCGACGGCAGACCCTACCTTAGCGCTCCTGACAGCACACTGTCATGAGTGCCCAGAGGGTTGCTGACAGGAGGGTGTCAGGGCGCCTCGCGCATAACCGGGGGCCAGAACCAAGAGGAGGCCGCCGATGACTTGCCTGATGACCCGCATGAGCAACCTGCAGACCCACCGGCCCGCCGCGGCGGATGGATTCCGGTTTCCCGTCCGCCCGTCCCTTGCCGCGTCCGCCGCGCGGCTGCTGCGCGACGGCTGGCGCGCCTACTGGGACTGGCGCGCCCGCAAGGCCACCATCCTGCTCCTGCGGTCGCTGGATCGCCGCACCCTCGGCGACATCGGCATCGCCCCGAGCGAGATCGAATCGCTGGTCCACGGTAGCGGTACCGACCGCTGCCGGCGCTACGACCCAACCTGGCCCTGGCGGCGGTAGCGGTAGGCCGGGCAGCCGCGCCTGGGCCTCTCGGTTATTGCTGGGATAGCGGGCCCATGGCCGGGTCAAGGCGCGCAGCCTGCTCGAGATCGGCGGCGGCCTTGGCCATGTCGCCCTTGCTGCGCAGGGCGATGGCGCGATTGACGTAGGCCACGGCCAGCCTCGGGTCCAGCTTGATCGCCTGGTTGAAGTCGGCGATGGCCCGTTCGCGCTGGCCCTTGGCGTACCACACCAGGCCACGCTCATTGTAGGCGCTGGCGTCGGTGAACCCGAGGCGGATGGCCTGGTCGAGGTCGGCCAGCGCGCGACCGAGCGAGCCGCGGCGGCGCCAGGCCGCCCCACGCTCGCGGACGTTGCCGGCGTCGCCCGGATCGAGGCTGACTGCGAGGGAGTAGTCGGCGATGGCGCGGTCCCGCTCGCCCAGGCCGGACAAGGCCGCTGCGCGGTAGCGGTAGGCCCTAGCGTTACCAGGGTCCAGGTGGATCGCCGCATCGAAGTCGGCAATGGCGCCGTCGAAATCGGACGCCTTCGAGCGGCTGAGCCCGCGCGTCAGGTAGAACGCGGCATCGCCAGCCGTTGCCGGATCTTGCGCCGGCCCTGCGCCTGGCTCAGGCCCGCGACCGGCATCGCTGGCGCCGCGGTTCGCGCCGGCTCCAGGTGCAGAAGCAAAGGTAATGCCCGCCGCGCGCCCAGGCTGGTGCGCCACCACGATGACTGCGGACGGGGCGGAGGCGGCGGCGAGGCGTGTCTCACGCGGGCGCGTCGTAACGAGCACCGCCCATAGGCTGATCCCGCCGATCATGCCGGTGGCAAGCGCGGTGGCAATGCGGCGGCGTGTATCGCGCCGGCGGCGCAGTCGGTGCGCCCGGTCGTAGGCTGCGCGCCGGCGCGCGTCCTTCAGCGTCTCGTAGGCGGCGATCGCCTGCTTCAGTCGCTGCTCGGCGGCAGCGTCGCTGGCGTTGACATCCGGGTGATGACGCTTGACCGCCTTGCGGAACGCCGCCCGGATTGTCTTGGGGTCGGCGTCCGGCGTCACACCGAGGACTTCGTAGGGGGTGAGCATCGCCAAGAGGGTCAAGCTAAGATCATCCGGCGTGCTGCCCTGACGGAGCAGCGAGGTCGAAGGCGTACCCGGCCCCGTCCTTCGCCACCCTGCCGACCCCGGGCCAGGGAAAGTGCGTGCCGCAAATCATCATGCCCTCGGCGATCACCCGGTCCATGAGGCGGCGGCGCGAGACCACGGCCATGGGCCCGTCCTGGTCGTAGACACCCTGCCAGCCCGGATGCACGCCGGCCAGTGCCGGCACATACACCGTGTCGGCGCTGATCATCAGCTGCGCGTTGCGCGAGCTCAGGTGAAAGGCGGTGTGGCCGGGTGTGTGGCCGGGCGCGGCAACGAAGCGGATGCCGGGCACTACCTCGTCCTCGCCCGCGACGGGTAGTACATTCCGCCACTTGCCGATGACGTTTTGGATGCGCTGCGCCAGCGGCCGGCGCACCTCGGGCAGCCGGCCGATCACCGACGGGTCGGTCCACCATAGGTGCTCGGCGGCGGGCACGATGATCTCGGCGCCCGGAAAGACCGGCGCATCGGTCGACTTCTTAAGAAGGCCGAAGATGTGGTCGGGGTGGTAGTGCGAGATCAGCACGGTTTGGATCTTGTTAGGATCGATGCCGGCCGCCACCATGTTCTCGAGCATGCGCCCGGATACGAACACCGACCGGCGATTGAATGCCTGCACCTGTCCGCCGCCGCCGGCGTCGCACAGCGTCAGCCGGCCGTTGAGATCGACGACGAGCGCGGAGATGGGGATCGGCACGAAAGCGGTGGGTAGGCCAGCCGCCGCCAGCGCCTGCTTGGTCTGCTCGACGCTCACGCTCCTGATGAAGCCCGGTTCGTGCGCCTTCTCCCAGATGCCGTCGTAAAGCGCCGTGCATTG
>JAFMSC010000426.1 GCA_017353825.1 Hyphomicrobiaceae bacterium
GGCGAGCTGACGCGCCACGCGCACGCGCATGCCCTCGCGATCGATCTCGATCTCGGTCAAGCCCGTCTCGGTGAGGAGCTGGGCAAGCTCGCGGATCAGCTCCTGATCGACACTGGGCTTGCCCTTGATGTCCTTCGCCATGGGCTTAGTCGGTCCCTCTCGATTGGCTCTGGTCGCCCTGCGCGCATGCCCCGACAAAACTCATCCTCGCGCGGGTTGGCCGCTGCGGCCGGCGGGCCTGGCGATGAGGTCGGCCATGGCTTCGATGGCGAGCTCGTAACCCTTTGGTCCGAAGCCGCAGATGAGACCCTGCGCAGCGGGCGAGACGTAGGAGTTGTGGCGGAAGGGCTCGCGCCGGAACACATTCGACAGATGCAGCTCGATCACTGGTAGCTCGGCCGCATTCAGGGCGTCGAGGATGGCAATGGAGGTGTGCGTGTAGGCGCCGGCGTTGAGCACGATGCCGACGGCGCGCTCGCGCGCCTCCTGGAGCCAGTCGACCAGCGTGCCTTCGGAATTGGTCTGGCGGAAGTCAACCTTGAGCCCGAGCGCGTGGGCCCGCGCCTCGGTGCGCCGGCAAATGTCGGCGAGCGTCTCGGCGCCGTAGATGGCCGGTTCGCGTACCCCGAGCAGGTTAAGGTTCGCCCCGTTCAAAACAAAGACCGGCTTGGACATGGCTGCCGCCTGGGCTCATGATTGGTGGAGACCGGTAGGACACGACGGCGTGCCTTTGGGCGTAGCTTGGGCGTTAACTGTGCGCGCCCATGTAACACCTTTCGCCCGGCCGGGGAAGACCGGGCGCAGCCACGGGTGCAGCAGGGGGGTTCAGCGGGACCAGACCGATCCGCTTCCGCGCCCGTTGGGCAATTTGGGCGTTGGGTCGCGAGCGTGAACCTGCTGGCTCAGCAGACCTTGCAGCCTTCCTGGCGTACCTCGCCGACGAGCTCGGTCATGCGCTCGAGCAGGTTCTCTGGCGCGCCGGGGATGATGCGATCGCCGATCATGAAGTGGGGCGTGCCCTGGATGCCAAGCTTCTGGGCCAGCGCGCGGGTGTCGTCGATCTCCTTCTTGATCTCCGGCGAGGCCATGTCTTTCTTGAGCTTGGCCATGTCAACGCCCACCTTCTCCGCGGTGCGCAGCGCCGTGGCCTCGTTAGCCTGGCCTTGGCTCTCCAGCATGGCACGGTGGAACTCCCAGTACTTGTTGCCCTGCATCTTGACGGCCAGGGCCACCTTGGAAGCCTCCTCGGAGCCCTTGCTCAGGATCGGGAACTCCTTGAGGATGAGCTTGACCGCTTTCTCCTTGTCGACCAGCTTGGTCACGTCGTTCACGGCGCGCCGGCAATAGCCGCAGTTGTAATCGAAGAACTCGATCATCGTCACGTCGCCCTTGGGATTTCCGACCACGCCCGAGAAGGCGGGGTGGAAGATCTCGGCCGCGTTATTCTTGATCACCGCGGCTGTGCGCTCGGCCTGGACCTTGTCCATCTTGGCTTCCAGCGCCGTCTGCATTTCCAGGAGGATCTCGGGGTTGTTGGTCAGGTAATCCTTGATGACCGCCTCGATCTCCTTTCGGCGCTCGGCGCTAACCACGGGTGCCGCGCTCGAGGGCGCAGTTGCAGAGGGGGCGGTCTCGGCCCTGGCGGCTGGCACGGACACGGGTGCGCCGCCGACGGCCAGCACCATCCATACCCATAGGACTGCGGGTAGGAGGAGCGCGACGCCCTTCTTCGACCGAAGGGCTTCAATGGCATGGGCGAAGGTCATTCATGTCTCCTGTGGCGGCGGCAGTGGCCGTTTACCGTGTTCCTACTCGCTTGATTGCTTGTACTTGATGATGTCGTCGGCGCGAAGCCACTCGGGCGAGCCGGTTGGAAGATGCTTAATCGCCCGCTTGGCGAAGATCTGGGCCTCCTTGATGTTGCCTTCCGCGAAGCGCCCCTGAGCGATCGCGGCCTCAGCCTGGGGCTCCTCGCCTTTTCGGGCGAGCGCGGTTCCCAGGAGGTTAAAAGCAGTGGAATTGCCGGGATCGTTGGAGGCGGCCCGCCTCAGGAGGGTGATGGTCTCCTCCAGGACCGCCTTGTCCTCGGTGCCGAGCAGCGCTTGGGCGAGCTCGACCTGCATCAGCGGCTCGTTGCCGCCCGCCAGCTGCAGCGCCTTGCGCATCGGCCCGATCGCCTCGCGCTGCTTGCCCGCCCAGTAGTGGAAGTCGCCCTTGATCTCCCAGAAGTAGGGGTTGTCGGGCTTTTCCCGGATCAGTGCGTCCACCTCGCCGATGGCTTGGTCGCACTTGCCCGAGCAATTGTGGACGATGGCGCGGGCATAGCGGGCTGGAAGACTATTGTCGTTCGCAGGATAGCGATTGAGCACGGTCTGGGGCGCTTCCAGGTAGGCTGAGATCTTGGCTCGCACCAGGTCGTGGCGCAGCTGCAGCTCGGGTGGGTCCTTCACGGTGACGTACGGGCTCTTGGCGACCAGCTCGCGCAGTCTGGCGACGCGGTCGGCTGCCACGGGATGGCTGAGCATATAGGCGTCCTGGTACGTCGCCGAGACGTATTCCTGCTGGGCGAAGCCCTCGAAGACATCGAGCATGCCACGGCCGGACTGGTGCGTGGCCTCCAGGAACTTGATGCCGGCCTGGTCGGCCGAGGATTCCTGCGAGCGCCGCTGGCTCAGAAACGAGCGCATGAGCATCTCCTGGCCCCCCAAGGCGAGACCCGTACCGGCGGTCCCCGCATCGCTTGACCCGGTCGCCCCCCCCGCCACCGCGGCGCCGATACCGAGCACCATCAAGAGCAGCGCCTTGGTCTGATCGCGGGCGATTTGCGCCCGCAGCTGGGCCATGTGACCGCCGGTGATGTGGCCGGTCTCGTGGGCGATGACGCCGATCACCTCGTTGGGCGTCTTGGCCTGCAGGATCGTGCCATGGTTGATGAACACATTGTTGCCGTCGACCACGAAGGCGTTGAAGTTGTCGGCCTTGACGATGCGCATGGTGATGTGCGAGCCGAGGCCGGCGACGCGGAAGATCGGACGCGAGTAGTCCTTGAGCAGGTTCTCGGTCTCGGCATCGCGGATGAGCGGGATGCCCTGCGCAACGGCGGCCGACGAGGCCAGGCACGCCGACAGGGAGTAGAGCCCCGCGACCGCGGCGGCGCGCCAGCGCGGTGAGCCGGAACGGGCGGCGGGCGCAAACTCTCCGGGTGCGGCTCGGACGATGGCGGACACGCCGGAATCGGTCTGGTTCTGCTGCACGCTAATTTCCCTCATGCTGTAGCGCTCAGCTGGAGCAGTTGTTGCGTGTGGACCGGCGACTGGCGCCCTGGTTCAACTAGGCAACGCGGACCCGCCCAACTATAAGACCCCTGCCGCCGGCGCGCGCCTCACATTATTGCGCGGCGAGCGGGCCGGCTTCACATGCGGCCCAAGATGCGGTCCGACATGCAAATCGGCAAGGGCGGTTTGACATGCGCGGTTTGACATGCGCCGTTCGACATGCGGCTCTCCAGGTGTGTCGATTAGGGCGCAACCATGGCGGTTTCAGGGCCCGAGGCCGCCGGCGCACTTCGACGGCTGAGGTGGACGACCTGATGGAGACGAAACGATCCGGGACGGGTGCGCCATCAGCCGGCCCGCGGCCCTCGCAGCGCAGCGCCATTCCCGCCTTCATCGTCATGGACGTGATGCAGGCTGCGGCCAAGCGCGAGGCCTCAGGACAGGGCGTCATCCATATGGAGGTGGGCCAACCCGGTACGCCAGCGCCG
>JAFMSC010000427.1 GCA_017353825.1 Hyphomicrobiaceae bacterium
AGGTGGGCCCGCGCAGCGCCGGCGCCAGTCCCGGCCCGGCCGCCTATGGCCGCGGCGGCACCGAGCCGACCGTGACCGATGCCAACCTGGCGCTCGGCCGGCTCGACAAGGACAATTTCCTCGGCGGCGGCATGCTGCTCGACGAGGGCGCGGCGCTTCGCGCCATCGGCGGCCTCGCTGCGAAGCTCAGATTGTCCGAGCTGGAGGCGGCCGAGGGCATCATTACCATCCTCAACGCCAACATGGCCAACGCGATCCGCTCACGCACCGTCCAGAAGGGCATCGACCCGCGCGACCACGCCCTCGTCGCCCTCGGCGGGGCGGGGCCGCTGCACGGCGCCGAGGTGGCCGCGCTGCTTGGGCTCACGGAGGTGATCATCCCGCCGCACCCGGGCCTCACCTCGGCGGTCGGCCTGCTGACCACCGATCTCAGGTACGACGCCATCAGGACCGAGTTCCAGACCGAGGGCGCCGTCGACCTCGCCAAGCTCAATGCCGACTTCGCCGACCTCGAGCGGACGATGCGGGCGCAACTCGCAGCTGACGGCATCGCTGCCGAGGCCGCCGTCTTCACCCGCGCGGCGGACCTGCGCTACGTCGGCCAGGGCTACGAGCTGCGGGTGCCGCTCCCGGCCGGCGCCCTCGACGATGCCGCGCTGAAGCACGCCTGGAAGGCGTTTCACCGTCAGCACCAGATGGAATACGGCCATGGCTTCGACAGCCCGATGGAGATCGTCAACATCCGCCTCACCGGCAGCGGTCCGATGCCGAAGATCGGCAAGACCGCGGTGACCGGCGGCGCTTCGCTCGACGCCGCCCGCGTCAAGACCGGACGCGGCGTGTTCAGGGTCGAGCGGGAGCTGCGGACGCTGCCCACGGCCTTCTACCGCCGCGAGGCGCTGCCGCTTGGGCTCGCCATCCCCGGCCCGGCCATCGTGCTGCAGATGGACAGCACCACCGTCGTACCGCCAGGCGCCACCGTTACACCAGAGGCCGGCGGCAGTCTGATCATCCGTCTGGGAAGCCGATCATGAGCACTGCGATAACGGCGGAAGCGGGCGTCGCCGGATCGGCACCGGCCGAAACGGAAGCGCGCCGCATCGACCCCGTGACGGCCAGCGTCATTCAGGGCGCGCTCGAGAACGTCGCGGTGGAGATGGGCTACAAGCTCATGCGCATGTCCTACAGCAGCATCATCCGCGAATCGGAGGACTTCGGCGCGGCCATCATCGACGCGCAGGGCCGGCAGCTGTGCGAATCCGCGCAATCGACGCCGTTGCAGTCGGGCCCCATCCCCGGCTACGTGCGCGGCATCCTGGCCGAGCTGGCGGCACGCGGCGAGCTGCTGCGGCCGGGCGACGTCATCATGCACAACGACGCCTACGCGGGAGCGAGCCACGGCCCCGACGTGGCGTTCTGCGTGCCCGTGTTCCACGACGACCGGATCGTCGGCTATGCGGTTACCACGGCGCACCACCTGGACATCGGCGCGCTGACACCGGGAAGCTGCGGCATCGTCGATGCCATCGACGCTTATGCCGAGGGCCTGCAGTTCAAGGCGATCAAGGTCTACGAGGCCGGCAAGCGCAACGACGCGGTCTGGCACCTGCTGCGCGCCAACATCCGCGCTCCCGACCTGGTCGTCGGCGACATGGAGGCGCAGATTGCGGCCTGCCGGATCGGTGCCGTGCGCTACCTCGACCTGATCCGGCGCTACGGGCTCGCGACGGTGGAAGCGGCGGCCGACGCGCTCATGGACTATTCCGAGCGGCTGATGCGGGACGCCATCACCCGCCTTCCCGATGGGCGCTATGCCGCCACGACCATGATCGATGGCTTCCTCGACTCCGACGACCCGACCAAGCGCGAGCTGCCGCTCGCTGTCACCCTGATCGTGGAGGGCGACGAGCTGACGGTGGACCTCACCGGCACGGCACCGCAGGTGCCGGACCGCCCCATCAACATGCCGCTCCACGGCACGGTCGACTGCGCCATCTGGCTGACGCTGCGCTCCATCCTGCTCGACTCGGCGGTCTACGGCCACATTCCCCAGAACAGCGGGCTCACCCGCCCGATCAAGATCGTGGCGCCGAGGGGCTGCCTTGCCAATCCGGTGTTCCCGGCGCCCACCATCGCCCGCTTCTGTCCCGGCAATCAGCTGGCCGACACGGTGATGAAGGCGCTGGCGCAGGTGGTGCCGCAGCAGGTGTCCGCAGGTATCGGCAATCTCAAGGTGATCGCCTTCTCCGGCCTCAAAGGCGAGACGCACTGGGTGCACATGGAGATCTTCGAGGGCAGCTATGGCGGCCGCTACGGCCGCGACGGCATGGATGCGGTCGATACCCTCTATGCCAACACGCGCAACAACCCGATCGAGGACATCGAATCGCACCTGCCGCTCCGGATCGACCGCTACGAGCTGCGCGACGGGACGGCGGCGCCGGGACACTGGCGAGGCGGCCTCGGCTCGGTGCGCAGCTTCACCATGCTGGCCGACGGCGGCGCGTCGGTCGAGGGTGAGGGGCACCGCTTTCCGCCCTGGGGCTTCGCCGGCGGGCGTGACGGCGTCACCGCGGCGCTGACGTTCGAGCCAAGCGACGGGCCGGTGCGGCCGTTGCCCTCCAAGCTGCCACACATGCGGGCCGGCGCCGGAGACCGCTTCGTCGCGCTCGGCCCTGGCGGTGGCGGCTATGGCGATCCCGCCGCGCGCGACCCGCCCAAGGTCCTCGATGACGTGCTCGACGGCTACATCACGGCCGCGCAGGCGCGCGCCGACTACGGCGTCGCGATCACCGCTGGCGGCGTGCTCGATCTGCCGGCAACGGAGGCTCTGAGAGCGTCCCGCAACAGGGCATAGGAGCCGGCAATGCGAATTGGGCATGGCGGTTCAGGGCGCAGCCTAAACCCACGAACGGAGGACAGCGAATGGCCAAGGAGATCCTGTGCGGGTTCGGCATCGACGTGGATGCGGTGGCGGGATGGCTCGGCTCGTATGGCGGCGAGGATTCCCCCGACGACATCTCGCGCGGCCTGTTCGCCGGCGAAGTGGGCAGCCCGCGACTGCTCAAGCTGTTCGGCCGGCTCGGGATCAAGACCACGTGGTTCATTCCTGGGCACTCGATCGAGACCTTCCCGCTCGAGATGCAGGCGGTGGCCGATGCCGGCCACGAGATCGGCATCCACGGCTATTCCCACGAGAACCCCATCGCCATGACGCGCGAGCAGGAGACGGAGATCCTCGACAAGTGCATCGAGCTCGTGACGAAGCTCTCGGGCAAGCGGCCCACCGGCTATGTCGCGCCGTGGTGGGAGTTCTCGCCCGTCACCAACGAGCTCCTGCTGGAGCGTGGCATCAAGTACGACCACTCGCTGATGCATCACGACCATCAGCCCTACTATGTCCGCGTCGGCGACAGCTGGACGAAGATCGACTATGCGAGGAGGCCGTCGGACTGGATGGTGCCGCTCAAGCGCGGCCAGGAGACGGACCTCATCGAGATCCCGGCCAGCTGGTATCTCGACGACCTGCCGCCCATGCTGTTCATCAAGAAGTCTCCCAACAGCCACGGCTTCGTGAACCCGCGCGACATCGAGCAGATGTGGCGCGACCAGTTCGACTGGGTCTATCGCGAGTACGACTATGCGGTGTTCCCGATGACCATCCATCCGGACGTGTCGGGCCGGCCGCACGTGCTGATGATGCTCGAGCGGCTCTACCAGCACATGATCGGCCACGCCGGCGTGAGGTTCGTGACCATGAAC
>JAFMSC010000428.1 GCA_017353825.1 Hyphomicrobiaceae bacterium
CGCGCGTAGGGATGCAGCGGCCGGGCAAACACGCGCTCCGCCGTCCCGCTCTCGACCAGCCTCGCGGCATACATGACGTTCAGCCGGTCGGCGTAGCGGGCAACGATGCCGAGGTTGTGCGTGATGATGACCACCGCCACGCCCAGCCGGCGTGACAGGTCCTTCATCAGCTCCAGGATCTGGGCCTGGATCGTCACATCAAGCGCCGTAGTCGGCTCGTCGGCGATCAGAAGCTTCGGGTTGCAGGCCACCCCGATGGCGATCATCACGCGCTGGCGCATGCCGCCCGACAGCTGGTGCGGGTACTGGTCGAGCCGGCTCTCCGGGTCCGTGATACCCACCAACGTCAAGAGTTCGATGGCGCGGGCGCGCGCCGCCCGATCGTCCATGTTGAGGTGGATCTTGAGCGGCTCCTTGATCTGCAGGCCGATCTTCAAGACCGGGTTGAGCGAGGTCATGGGCTCCTGGAAGATCATGGCGATCTCCCGGCCGCGGATGCGCCGCATCCCCTCCTCGGAGAGCGACAGCAGCTCCCGGCCGTCGAACCGCACGCTGCCCGCGACGCGGGCCGTGGCCGGCGGCAGAAGCCGCATGACAGCCAGCGCCGACACCGACTTGCCGGAGCCCGACTCCCCCACCACCGCGACCATCTCGCCAGGGTGAACCGAGTAGCTCACCCCCTCCACGGCGCGTACGGTGCCGTGGCTGGTTTCGAAGCGGACGTTGAGACCGCTGATGTCGAGCAGAGCAGCCGTCTTGGCTGTGGCAGCGGCGGCCGCCGGCCCAACAAATGCCGTATCGACGAGGCCCGATCCGAGCTCGTTTTCCACCCTTCGAGACTCCCTGACCAGTCAAGGCTTGCTTCTTGGGATCTGTTTGTTGGGGCGCCACGCGCCGGCGCCCTGGTATACCACACTCAGTGCTAGCCCAAACCGCCGGGTTTAAGCAAGGGCGCCAATGCGAAACGCCCTTTCCTTGAACGAGCCGGCCTGCATCCAAAACGAGGACGAGCCGCTCCTGGCATGCCTCGATCACTGTTGTCGCCGCATTCGCGGCTTAAGCCCTTCATTGAGCATCCCGGCCGTATTCCCATATGTGCGCGGGCCCATGGCGGGCGCACGCCGCGTCTGGAAAGTCAAACCTTCGAACGAATAACGTCTCGCCCATAGGCCTTGTCATGTTCCGGTCCGCCGTCGCCTGCCTTACCGCTACGGCCTACCTCATGGCGCACACGCCCACCGTGCGCGCCGCCTCCCCCCTCACCAGGGCCGACTATGAGGCCTGCCAGGCGCAGGACGAACGCGGCTTCCGCAGCGCCATCGAGGCCCTCACGCTCAAAGGCCTCCATGACGGCCTCACCAACCTCGACTATGGGCCGCTCGTTGCCGACGCGTGGCGGCGCGAGAAGTTCGACGAGACCATTGACCGACAAGTGGACGAGGCGATTGCCCAGGTGCGTGACGAGTCCACCTGGTACCAGCTCTGGTCGTCGCTTGCCTCACGCGAGCGCGCCCAGGAGCTGGCCACCGCCGCGGCGGAGCGCGTCTACCGCTCCGACCCCATCAAGCAGGAGGTGGAACACATCGCCACCATCGTCGGCAAGGACATCGGCCGGCGCATCGAGCTGGCCGTCGCCGATACCTCCGGCCCCGCCATGCAGTGCATGCAAGCCTTCCTAGGCCATCGTTACGGCGCCACCGTCGCCGGGGTGGTCAGCGCCGACACGGGACGCGAGTACGCCCTCGACCCGGTCAAGGGCAGCGCCGAGGTCGGCACCGGCCAGGTGCTGGTCGAGGGCAAGGAGAGCATTGCTGGCGCCGTCGTGCTGGTGGTGCGGCGGCAGCTCGCCAACATTGCCACTCGCGTCGGCCAGCGCGTGGTCGGCTCAGTCCTGAGCCGCCTCGTCTCCGCGGTGGCCGGCGTGATCGGTGTGGCGCTGATCGCCAAGGACATCTGGGACTTCCGGTATGGCGTCCTGCCGATCATCGCCGATGAGATGAAATCGCGCTCTGCCAAGGACAAGGTGCGCGAGGAGATCACGGCCACACTGGCCGAGCAGATCAACCAGAGCCTGAACGAGATCGCTCAGAACACCGCCGGCCGCGTGGTCGAGATCTGGACCGATTTCCGGCGCGCGCACGCCAAGGTGCTGGAGTTGGCCGAGCGCAACGCCGACTTCAAGCGGCTCCTGGAAGCCGTCAAGCCGACCGATCTTGCCAAGCTCGACGAGATTACGGGCCTGGTGCTGGCGAGCGAGGGCGAACCCGGCGTCGTGCGGCGTCTGGGCGACGGCACGCTCTACACCGCCGTCTCGGCGCTGCCGCCGGCCGCCCTGGAGGTCGCGCGCGAGTCGCGCTCGCTCGAAACCGCGCTCAAGTGGTCGGCCGTAGCCGGCGACAAGCTGCCCCAGGTCGTGGAGCTGGAGATCCACCGTCGGGCTGCGCCCGGCGCCCTCACCAAGGCCGGACTTCAGCGGTTGCTCGGGCTCGAAGACCGGCTGGCCACTCTGCGGCTGGCGTCGCTTTCTCCCACCACGCGCACCGCCCTCCTCGAGCTCGACAACGCGGCGCTGGTGAGGCTGGCACGCGCCCTCGAGGAGCCCCAGCTCGAGAGCCTTGCGCGCTACCTCACCGCACTCAGCAAGGGCGCCGCTGACCGCGTGCTGAGCGTGGTGGCCCAGTCGCCTGCCCGTATGGCCGATCTGGCGAGCCCGCGCGTGCGCGAAGCCATCATCGCCAGCCGCGACCAGAATGCGGCAGTGGCCATGATGCTTGAGGCCGCGACGCCGCTTGATCCGTCGGCCCCCATCATTCACGCCAGGCTCGTGCTCGACGGGCGCGTAAGCCCGCTTCTGATGTGGGAGAAGCACGCAGCCGCGCTGGTCGCGGTGGCATTCCTCGGCCTCGCGTTCCTCTTGATGCTGAAGCGGCTTCTCTTCGGCATCAGGCCGCGCATCGTGGTCGGGCAGGACGCGGGGCGCGGATCGCGCTGATGCTGCTCGTAACCAGCGAGACCGTGGACCGGCCCGTGGCGCGCGGCGAGATGGTCCATGCGGTGGCGATCAGCGGCGCCAACATCCTGCGCGATATGCGCGAGGCCGTCATCAACACCATCGGCGGCCGTATGACCAAGTACGAAGCGCTCCTAGACGAGACCATCGCCCATGCCCTGGAGACGCTGGCGGAGCGGGCGCGTGCCAGGGGCTACGATGGCGTGCTCGGCGTGCGCATCGCCCACCCCACCATCACCAACGGCGCCATCGCCGTCACCGTATCAGGCACCTGCTTCCGGTTCCTGGAGCGGGCGCCTTCGGCGTGAATGACGGCGCCGCGGGGGCGGGAGGACCAACATGACCTCCGCCAGCCATTTGCCGTGTTTTCACTGACTTAGGTGGCAACCTGCGGGCGTCCCCTAATCTGTCTTCGCTTCGTAGCGCCAGCCAGAGCCCCTGTCGGCCCACCGCTTGCGCGTCGAAGTAGCACACAGCCTCTCCTGCACCGAACCGCAACCGGCACCCGGCACCGGGAGCAACACCTACCGCGGACGTGGACCTATGCGTGCGACAAGCTGTACGCCTTCGGACTGCAACTCATTCCCTCTCGGTGCTCAAACAGAGAGCTTCGCATACCCTCGCGGTACTCAAAAAGGGAGAGCTTCTCATTCGCTTTCGGTACTCAAAACGGAGAGCTTCCACAGCAACGCACCCTGTCCGGCTTGAAGTACATGCCCGTGAGCCAGCGGTATCCA
>JAFMSC010000429.1 GCA_017353825.1 Hyphomicrobiaceae bacterium
CTGGGATGACGGTGATGGACAATCTGCGCATGGGCGCCTACGCGCGGCACGCGCGGGTGGCGGCCGAGCACCGCCTCGAATGGGTGCTCACGCTGTTTCCGTACCTCGCGGAGCGGCGCTCACAGCTCGCCGGTACCATGAGCGGCGGCGAGCAGCAGATGGTGGCGATCGCGCGCGCCCTCATGTCACGGCCGAAGCTGCTGATGCTCGACGAGCCGTCGCTGGGGCTCGCCCCCCGCTGCTCAAGGACCTGTTCGCGATCCTCTACCGGATCAGAGCGCAGGGCCAGTCGGTGGTGCTCGTGGAGCAGAGCGTGCGCCAGAGCCTGCGTCTTGCCGATTTCGTCTACGTGCTGGAGAACGGCCACATCGTACGGTCCGGCCGGTCGCCCGAGATCGAAGCCGATGCGGCCATCCAGAAGGCCTACCTGGGCCTCACAGCCACACGGCCGCGGGCGGCCGCCGAAGGGAGGCCGGCCGCTGCAGCCGCAAGCGAAGCCGCCCAGGCGATTCGCGCGGCGGATGTAATGGGTCCGACCTATTCCCGGAGCGTTGCTGCCGCACCTGGCGCCGCTGCCGAGCGCCACAAAAGGGAGCAGTCGATGGATCGTTGGACGGTAGGCGGCATGGCCGCCAGCGCGGGCGCCGGCTTCTTTCACCCCTTTGCCCGCTCCGTCGCCGATGGCGTGGCCATCGTCACGGTCGAGCACGTCATGGAGGCCATCCGCGCGCTGTGCGACAGGGTGGTGGTCATGAACGCCGAGGTGCTCAAGAGGCACCTGCCGGAGAAGCCGGACCTTGACTTCATGGGAGAGCGCTATCGCGAGGCAACGACCGTGGCGCGGCTCTTATGGGAGCGGCCGGGCGATCCCAAGTTCATGCGCTACCTGCACCGCATTAAGACGCCAACCATGATCGTCTGCGGCGACGAGGACAAAGTCATCCCGGTGCAGTAGGCGGAGACCTGGCGTCGGTTCATCCCCAACGCCGACATCAAGATACTCAAGGGCGCCGGCCACCTCGTGCACCTGGAGAGGAGCGAGGCCGTTAACGCGCTCGGAGGTTCCTCGGCTGAGAGGCAAGCAGCCGGCGCAGGACGCGGCCACCGGCGCAGTGCCGCGCGGGGGCGATCAGATTCGGCGTCGCCATCATGCTGTAGACCGTATTGTGGTGCTCGTTGACGACGATGGCGTCGAAACCCAGCTTGTCGGCCAGCACCAGCTCGCTCAGATAGCGGTTATAGAGCGCGTGCCCTTTGTCGGGGTCGAAGTACTTGTTCGGGAAGCTGACCCAGAGGGACTTGTAGTGCTTGTGGTTCTCCGGCAGATGCACGTAGGGCATGAAGTGCATCGCGTTTGAAGCGAAGCGCTCCCCTCATCGTCATCCTCCCGAGCTTCTCTTTTTCTGGGAACGGCCGGCCGCGCAGTCGGCTCACCTGCCGGCCGCAATCAGAGACCGGTCAGGGCACCGACCTTCGGCGTCCTCCCCGCAGCCTAGCTTGGTCGCAATCCAAGGAATCCGCAACGGGATTCTGAACGGGGGGACGCCTACCGCAGGGCCCGACCCGGGCCGTCCGGCCGCAGCATCTCGAAAAGGCCGTCCACCACCGCATAGTCATGATAGCCGCAGCGGCCCAAGGGTCGCGCAGCGGCCGTGTCGAACCGGCCATCCCTGATGAAGCGGTCGTCGATGTGGGTGGCGACCACCTGACCGACAACCCACCAGCCGCCAGTCGGCCTGCCGTCGAGGTCCACGAGCTCAGTGCAGGAGACCACTTTGCACTCCAGGGCCGCCGCGGCCGCGGCCGCTCGCGGAGGCTTGACCAGGCGGCTCGGCGCCATCTTAAGCCCCGCGAGGTGGAATTCGTTGACGCCGTCCTCCACAGCCTCCGAGCTCAGGTTCATGTGCTCGGCCAGCTCCTGGGTCGAAAGGTTGAAGACGAACTCGCCGCTGTCCCGGGCGTTGCGCGCGGAGTGCTTCAGGCTGCCGCTGGAGAAGCCGATCATGTTCGGCCGGCTGCAGACGGCGTTGAAGAAGCTGTAGGGCGCCAGATTCGGTCGTCCGTAGGTGTCCAAGGTCGATATCCATCCGATCGGCCGCGGGGCGATGATCGCCTTGAACGGGTCGTAGGGCAGCGGGGCATAGCCCTGTTCTTCAGTGTAAAACATGCCGTGCGACCTCCCGAGCCTCTGGCTTCCACCGGATCGGCGCCGGCCACGAGGCGCGATGGCCGGTATGTGCACTATGCAAGACGCCAGAGTTCTGGTCCAGTTGGACTCCTTGGACGCCCATCACGTGAAGCATTCCAGCCCAGCGAGAGACTTATGCCCCTCAAGCCCATGAGCCGCGACAAGCTGAAGACCGTCTCGACCGCCACCATCACCACACTCCTCTTCAAGCGTGGCTTGCACCGCCAGATGGTGCAGGACGTGCTGCCGCTCGATCCCTGCAAGCCGGCCATGGTGGGCGAAGCTTATACGCTGCGCACTGTGCCGGCGCGCGAGGACTTGAACCCCATCACGGTGTTCCAGGACCGCGACCATCCCCAGCGCAAGGCCGTGGAGGAGTGCCCTGCGGGCGGGGTTCTGGTGATCGACAGCCGCAAGGATGCGCGTGCCGCGTCGGCCGGCTCGATCCTCGTCACGCGGCTCCAGATGCGCGGGGTCGCCGGCATCGTCACCGACGGCGGCTTGCGCGATTCGGCTGAGATCGCGCGGCTCACCATTCCCGCTTTCCATCGGCGCCCCTCGGCGCCCACCAACATCACGCTGCATCAAGCCATCGACATCAACGTTCCTATCGGGTGCGGCGACGCGCCCGTGTTCCCGGGCGACGTGATCGTAGGCGACGGCGACGGCGTGGTCGTGATCCCGGCGCAGCTCGCCGATGAAATCGCCGACGAGGCGGTGGAGATGACGGCGTTCGAGGACTTCGTCGCCGAGAAGGTCAAGGAAGGCCGCTCTATCCTGGGCCTCTATCCGGCGACCGCCGAGGCGACGCGCGCCGAGCTCGCCGCCTGGCGCAAGGAGAAGGGGAGGTAATCCGCCGTTGCCCGCACGATGCCCGGCGGCATTAGCCTTCCCTGTTGCGACCCTCAGGCCTGGAGGGGCCCGGGCGACGGTCGCGCCAGGCAATGGTCGCGCTCGCCCCGGGGATCGACTTGCGAACCGACCTTAGCATCGGCGCGTTGTTGACGAGCCCGACCGGCTCCGAACGCCGTGGCGGCATCTGCCTGGCGCTTTTGGCGCTCGCTCCGCAGTCGCACGCCGGTCAGCACCAGCTCGCGAAGCCCGGTGATCCCCATCGTTTCCGATGCCCCTTGCTTTGGTCCTCTTTGTCTTGGCCCGAAGGACTTCGTAGCCTGGATCAAGCCGCAGGGTTCGAAGGCGAAGTTCACCCACGGTGACGTCGGCACCGACAGCCGCCTCTGCGCGGTCATGATGGGCGATGTCGTCATCGCGCTCCTCTGCTTCCTGTGACAGTGACAGTTGCGTTTCCCGATACGGCCGGCGGGTCACGCGGTAGACTTAGGGCCGAGGACCGGGGCGGTGGGAGTGACAAGTTTGGCGGGATTTTGAATGGACTCGCTGATCACGGCCGCAGCGCGGGCGCTCGCCGCGGGTGATCCCCTGGGCGCCCTCAATCGGGTCGCCCTGCGCGAGGATGCACCGGCGCTCGCGCTGCGCGGCATCGCCATGGCGCAGCTCGGCGACCT
>JAFMSC010000100.1 GCA_017353825.1 Hyphomicrobiaceae bacterium
CGTGGTGGCCGGCCCCGAGCGGCCGGCGGCCGCGGCCAACACGCCGGCACCACCACCGGCGAGGCGCCCATGAACGGCAACCTCTCCGCGCCCTTCATCCGCTATCCCATCGGCACCTCGCTGGTGATGGTGGGCATCCTGTTCGTTGGCCTGGTCGCCTACTTCAGGCTGCCGGTGGCGGCCCTGCCCAGCGTCGACTTCCCTACCATCCAGGTCTCCGCTCAGTTCCCCGGCGCCAGCGCCGAGACCATGGCCTCGTCGGTGTCGCAGCCGCTGGAGCGGCAACTAGCCCAGATCCCCGGCGTGGCGCAGATGACCTCTACCAGCGGCCTCGGCACCACCAGCATCAACGTGCAGTTCGACCTCGATCGCAACATTGACGCGGCGGCCAATGACGTCCAGGCCGCCATCAACGCTGCCAGCGGACAGTTGCCGCAGCAGCTGCCGCAGCCGCCTATCTACCGCAAGGTTAACCCGGCCGACTCGCCCATCCTTATCATGTCTGTGACCTCGGGTACGCTGCCCCTCACCGAGGTGGACGACAACGCCGACATTAAGCTCGCCCAGCAGATCAGCCAGATCTCCGGCGTGGGCCAGGTGACGATCGGTGGCGAGCAGAAGCCTGCCATCCGCGTCCAGATCGATCCCGCGCGGCTGGTGGCCAAGAACCTCTCGCTGGAGGACGTGCGAAACCAGCTTGCCATCACCACGGTCAACTCGCCCAAGGGCAGCATCGACGGCGAGGTGCGCAGCTACACGATCTACGCCAACGACCAGCTGACGGCGGCAGACGCCTGGAACGACGTGATCGTCGCCTATCGTAACGGTGCGCCGCTGCGCGTGCGCGACATCGGCCAGGCGGTGTCGGGCCCGGAGGATACCAAGAAGGCGGCGTGGGCCTCGGGCAAGCGCGGCGTGTTCCTGGTCGTCTTCAAGCAGCCGGGCGCCAACGTCATCACCACGGTCGAGCGCATCAAGGCGGAATTGCCGCGCCTCAGGGCGGCGATGCCGCCAACCGTCAACGTCGAGATCATGAGCGACCGCACCCAGACGATCCGCGCGTCGGTCAGGGACGTGCAATTCACTTTGCTCCTGGCCATCGCCCTGGTGGTCGCCGTGATTTTCGTGTTCCTGCGCACGTTCTGGGCGACGGTCATTCCCAGCATCACGGTGCCGCTATCCCTGCTCGGTACCACCGGGCTCATGTACCTCATGGGCTACAGCCTCGACAACATCTCGCTCATGGCGCTCACCATCTCGGTGGGGTTCGTGGTGGACGACGCCATCGTCGTACTGGAGAACATCGTGCGCCACGTCGAGGGAGGCATGAAGCCCCTGCAGGCAGCCTACAAGGGCGCCGGCGAGATCGCGTTCACCGTCCTCTCCATCAGCATCTCACTGGTGGCTGCCTTCATCCCGCTGCTGCTGATGGGCGGCATCATCGGCCGCCTGTTCCGCGAGTTCGCCGTCACCGTGGCCATGTGCATCGGCGTGTCGGCGTTCGTGGCGCTGAGCCTGACGCCAATGATGGCGTCTCGCTTCTTGCGCGCGCGCTCCGAGGAGCGGCACGGGCGCCTCTACCGGCTCACCGAGCGCGGCTTCGATGCGTTGCTCGGAGCCTACGAGCGCGGCCTCGATGTCGTGCTCCGGCACCGCTTCACGACGCTGTGCGTGTTCCTTGCCACACTCGCAGCCACCGGCTGGCTGTTCGTCATCATCCCCAAGGGCTTCTTCCCGCAGCAAGACACAGGCCTCATCACCGGCATCTCGGAGGCCGGCCAGGACGTGTCGTTCAAGGAGATGATGCGCCGCCAGGAGGCGCTGGGCGAGATCATCGGCAGCGACCCGGCCGTGTCCACCTATGCCATGGCGATCGGCGTCGGCGGCTCGACTTCGACGCTCAACACGGGGCGCTTCTTCATCACGCTGAAGCCGCATGACGAGCGTGATGTGTCCGCCTTCCAGGTCATCGCCAGGCTGCGCCCGCAGCTGGAGAAGGTGGAAGGCGCGCGGCTGTTCCTACAGGTGGCGCAGGACGTGACCGTGGGCGGTCGCATCGCGCGTACTCAGTTCCAGTACACGCTGCAGGACGCCAACATCGACGAGCTGAACACGTGGGCACCCAAGATCCTCGACAAAATGAAGACGCTGCCCGAGCTGCGCGACGTAGCCACCGACCAGCAGATGTCCGGCACCACGCTCACGCTCACCATCGATCGCGACCAGGCCTCGCGCTACGGCCTGACGCCGCAGATGATCGACGACACGCTCTACGACGCCTTCGGCCAACGCCAGGTGGCGCAGTATTTCACGCAGCAGAACAGCTATCACGTCATTCTGGAGGTGTTGCCGGAGCTTGAAGGCGAGGTGGGAAGCCTCGATAAGATCTACATCAAATCGCCGACCACCGGGCAGCAGGTGCCGTTCGCCACCTTTGCCAAATGGACCACGCGCGAGACCGCGCCGCTGTCGATCAGCCACCAGGGCCAGTTCCCGGCCGTCACCATCAGCTTCAACCTGGCACAGGGCGTGGCGCTCGGCACCGCCACCGACGCCATCCGCGCGGCCGAGCGCGACATGGCTATGCCAACATCGCTGATCGGCACCTTCCAGGGCAACGCCCAGGCCTTCGAGCAGTCCCTGAGCACCGTGCCCCTCCTGATCGCCGCCGCCCTGTTCGTCGTCTACCTGATCCTGGGCATCCTCTACGAGAGCTACATCCATCCGCTCACGATCCTGTCGACGCTGCCCTCGGCGGGTGCGGGTGCGATCGCGACGCTCATGCTGTTCGGCTTCGACTTCAGCCTGGTGGCGATGATCGGCGTGATCCTGCTGATCGGCATCGTCAAGAAGAATGGAATCATGATGGTGGACTTCGCCATCACGGCGGAGCGTGAGGAGCATCTCTCGGCGATCAAGGCGGTGCGCAAAGCGGCGCTGCTGCGCTTCCGGCCCATCATGATGACGACGGCGGCGGCCCTGCTCGGGGCCGTGCCCCTCATGCTCGGCCACGGCGCCGGCGCCGAGATCCGCCAGCCCCTTGGCTACGCCATGGTGGGTGGCCTGCTGGTGAGCCAAGCGCTGACGCTGTTCACGACGCCCGTCATCTATGTCTACCTCGACCGCGTCTCCAGCTACCTGGCTGGCACTCGGCCGGTCGCGGACATGCAGCCGGAAGCGCTTAAAGCTGAGCGCTCAGCCGCCGAGTGAATGCCGGCTCTGCCTCGCGCCGCCCTGGGTTATCCCGGAGCGGCGCATGCCACAAAGCGCTGGGCCGGCGAGGCCAGCGTCGGGGTCGTTGGGTGGCCCAGGCGCCAACCGCTCGCAGGCGTGCTGAGGAGGCCCGAGCAAGGCTTGAGGCGCCTCGCGGACAGCCTTTCCCTGGGCTGCCAGGCCGCGGCCAACAGGTCATAGGCAATTGGTCGCCGGCGATCGAGCAGCCGCCTGGCGTTCCCGGAGGAACCATCCCACCTACGCAAAACCGCGGACTCGAGCCCGTGTCCGGACCCTGCAAACGCGGTCAAAATGTGGCGAAATCATTCGAGAAGTGTGACCTGCCCGCGCTTGCCCAATGCGGATGAGACCCGCTATGTGGCTTTACAACACCCTTTTCCAGGCGGGAGCAACAGCCCCAGCGATGCCGCGCCCCATGAAGACGCGCTCAGCATCGGCCGACGCCGCACCCGGCGGGCCGGTACTCGATCTCAACACCCATATTGCGACCAAGGTCGCTGTGTTCGCCAACCGGCTCTCGCGCGCAGCGTCGCGCTTCTATCGCGCGAGATTCGGCATCGGTGTCGTCGAGTGGCGGCTGATGATGTTTGTCGGCTACGTACACGAAACGTGTGCGAACCAAATCTGCCGCGAGACCGATCTCGACAAGGGGGCGGTCAGCCGCAGCTTGAACGTCCTTGCGCGCATGGGGATTGTTGGCATCCGAGAGGACGGCACCGACAGCCGCCGCCACAAGATCGCGCTGACGGCCAAGGGCCGCGCCCTGCACGACCGGCTGGTGCCCGTCGCCATCGAGCGCCAGCGCGAGCTGGTGTCGGGATTGACGAGCGACGAGGTTGCGGTGTTCGCCAACCTGGTCGATCGCTTGCGGGCGCGAGTGTCGGACGGGGCGCCCGGGAACCGCGAGCGGCCGTCCAAGCCGCGCCCGGCTGCGCGTACCCACCGCAAGCGCGACAGGCGAGACGACCCGCCCCGACGCCCCGCCTCCGCCCCGTAGTTGGGTCGAGCGAAGAGACCCAATGCGCATCTGACGAGGTGGTGCTGGGGCTGCCCTCGGCCTCGCGGTCGACCCCCAACCTAGAGGTGCTCGATCTCGACATCGGCGCAGGACTGGCCGAACTGCACCAGCCCTTCCTCCAGGTAGTCACTGAGAAGGGGCATGCCGAGCAGATAGTCGGCCGTGTGCGTGGTGCGCGAGCTGTGCGCGCGTTGAGCCTCCTCGCGCAAGGCCTCCCAGTCCTCGACGGTGTTGTCGTCGCGACCGAGCCAGGCCAGCGCGACAAGGTCCACTTGCTCCTCCTCGGCAAGGCTCGAGATGAATGACGTGAGCTCTTCCAGGACCGGATCGTCGCGGTGGTCCTCCAGCACCGAGATCATGTTGTCGTCGGAGCCGTTGGATCCGGTATCCGGCTCGGTCACGGTATCCTTGGCGTTGAACTCACGCGACTTGACAACGACGAAGCAGACCTTCTCCGCGGAGATTGCCAACGCCGGGGTCTCCGCGCCCAGCTCCTCGGCCGCCTCCGGCCTAGGCACCTTCGGCCTAGACCTGGGTTCGGTTGGCTTTGACGTAGCCATCGCACAAACCTCCTCTCACCTCGGCCCTCCCCGCGTGCACCTGCCGGCGGAGCGCGGAGCGCCAGCTCGTTCAATCAATGCCGGAGGTGGTACAAAGGTTCATGGGCGAGAGACCCTCGCGCGATGAGGCCGCAAAGCGCGGGCCGTGCTGGCGGGGAATGCTGACGCGGGGGGCCTGGCCGGCAATAACCAAGTCGTAAGCGGTCCGGACGCCCCGCATTTTTCCCTAGCCTACGGCTTGCGACTCGTGGATTGGGTGCAATGCGGCCATCACCATCACCCTTTGCACCCTTCGCAAGGAGCGGAGAAGACAGGCATGTCGGAAGACGAACGCGCCATTCGCGAGCTCATCGCCACCTGGATGGCGGCTTCAAGGGCCGGCGATCACGATACCGTTCTGGGCCTGATGACGGATGATGTGGTCTTCATGGTGCCCGGCCGCGAGCCCTTTGGGAAGGCGGCGTTCGCCGCCGCCTCCAAGAGCGCCGGGCCGGCCCTGATCGAGGGGACCAGCGACATCGTGGAGCTGAAGGTGCTGGGCGACTGGGCCTACCTGCGCAACCACCTCAAGCTGACGATCACCCCACCCGGCGGCACAGCAACGACGCGCTCGGGCTTTACGCTCACCGTCCTGCGCAAGGAGGCGGACGGGAAGTGGCGCTTGGCACGGGACGCCAACCTCCTCTCCTGAGGCTTGCAGATAGCCCCATTCTCGGCGGACAGGCCGCTGGTAGCTACCGACACCAAGGGCTGCTGAGCCGTTCCTGTGCTCTCGCCTTGTTCGTATTCCTAGCAAATCTCGACGACGTTGGTTTCAAGGTCGCGGCAGCAGAGCGTGCGGTGGCGCCAGGCCGGGAGGTCCGTTGGGGGCCGCACGATGGGGACACCTTTGCAACCAGCTCGGCGTGGGCGCCGGCCGCACGGCGGCCGTGACTGGCGAAGGGCACCCGACGGCTTCCCGTGCACCGATCTCCCCGTGCACCGATCTCCCCGTCACGCGGGGCGGAGAGCAGGACGCCGCTGTAGGCCCCGGATTGCCGCCACGCCAGGGCCGTCCATCGACCTCGACGCGAACTCGACGCGAACTCGACGCGAACTCGACGCGAACTCGACAAGGGGCTCGGCTTGAGAAGATCATTGGCGCCAAGCGTCGGGAACGGCGCGGCGCCGCGAGCAGGTCGAGGAGGGCGGCGTGCAGCTGGCTCCGGCAGGACCAATGGTCGTGCCACGGCGATCAACTTGCAGCCGACCCCGCCGACAACGCCGGCGTTGCCGCGATTTCGTGCTGCTGGGGCAAGCAGGTCGATGCGGTGGTCAAGGCGCCGCGTGCCGGCGACATCGAGGTCACGGCGATCCACGCGTCACATGCGATCAGGAGCCTCGATTGATGCTCCTGCACGTCCGGGCTCACGAGGCCTCGAAGCTGGCCCAGCGCGTTGCGGGCCGCCCTTGACACCACCGCCGGCTCTGCGGCGGATCGCCGACGGTCCGGCAATGCGCCAGTCACCGGCCCGTGAAGTTCGGCGCGCGCTTCTCGACATAGTGGGCCACGCCCTCGCGGAAGTCCTCAGTGTCGCGACACAGGGCCTGCTCGCGGTTGGCGACCGCCGTGGCCTCGGCCAGGGACTGGAACAGCGCCTCGTAGGTTTGCCTCTTGATGATGTGGGTGGAGCGGGGGGAGGAAAGGTTGGCGATCTCGGCCGCGCGCGCCTGCACGGCTTGCGCGAAGCCCTCCGCCGGCAGCACTCGCACCAAGCCCATCGCCGCCGCTTCCTCGGCTGTCACCGTGCGCGCCGACAACAGCAGGTCCATGGCGTTCATGGGGCCGATGAGACGCGGCAGCATCCAGGAGATGCCGTGCTCGGCGATCAGGCCACGGCGCGCGAAAGCGGTGGTGAGCTTGGCGCCAGCCGCCATGTAGCGGATGTCGCAGTAGAGCGCGAGCACCAAGCCGATGCCGGCCACGGGCCCATTGATGCCGGCGACCACCGGCTTCTTGACGCCCAGAATGTAGCTGCAGCGCTGGGCGAAGTTGGCGGCCAACCCCTCGGTCGGCCACTCGCCATCGTTGCGCAGATCCGTCTCGCCCGCAGCCGCCGACGACAGCCGCTCCATGTCGGCGCCGGCGCAGAAGCCGCGGCCGGCCCCGGTCAGCACGATAGCGCGGACGCTCTCGTCGGCATCGGCCACGGCGAACGCAGAGCGCAGCTCGGCCGCCATCGTGGCGGTATAGGCGTTGAGCCGATCGGGCCGGTTCAGCGTAATGGCCGCCACCCGGTCCTCGACCCCGTAGAGCAGCTCAGTCCAACTCATTGGCGCATGCCTCCCGTCCTCGCGTTGTGTCTTGAACGGTGAGATGGTGAAATGCTGAGATGTGAGCGGCCTCGAGGGCGGGGACGGCAGCCATTTCCGCTCCAATATCGATACGCGACGGCCGGCAAAGGCTCCAACCCAAGTCTCACGATCTCACGATCTCACGATCTCACAAGTCTCACGATCTCACCAGCTCACGATCTCACCACTCATCCCTTGAACACCAGGATAGGGCATCGGGCGATGATCCGCACGCGATTGACGGAGATGTTCGGGGTGCAGCACCCCATCGTGCAAGGCGGCATGCAGTGGGTTGGGCGCGCGGAGCTCACCGCCGCCGTCGCCAACGCCGGGGCCTTGGGCTTTCTCACCGCGCTGACGCAGCCCACGCCTGAGGCCCTGGTGAAGGAGGTCGCCCGCTGTCGGGAGATGACCGACAAGCCGTTCGGGGTGAACCTGACGATCCTGCCGACGCTGGTGCCGCGGCCCTACGACGGGTATATCGACGCCATCATCGGCTCGGGCATCAAGATCGTCGAGACCGCCGGCAACAATCCCAAGCCGTACCTGCCGAAACTCAAGGCTGCTGGCGTGAAGATCATCCACAAGTGCACTTCGGTGCGCCATGGTCTCTCCGCCGAGAAGGCCGGCGTGGACTGCATCTCCATGGACGGCTTCGAGTGCGCCGGCCACCCCGGCGAGGACGATATCCCGAACCTCGTGCTGCTGCCGGCCGCGGCCAGCGTCATCAAGATCCCCATGATCGCCTCCGGCGGCTTCGCCGACGCGCGTGGGCTGGTGGCGGCGCTGGCGCTTGGCTGCGACGGCATGAACATGGGCACCCGTTTCATGGCCACGAAGGAGGCGCCCATCCACCAGAACGTGAAGGAGGCGATCGTGGCGGCCGACGAGCGCTCCACGGCGCTTATCCTTCGCTCGCTGCGCAACACCTCGCGCGTGTTCGGCAACTCGGTGGCGAAACGGGCCGTCGAGATGGAGCGCGAGGGCAAGGGCATCGCCGAGATCGGGCCCATCGTTGCCGGCGCTAGGGGCCGCGTGGTCTACGAGACCGGTGAGCTCGAGCACGGCATCTGGTCTGCCGGCACCAGCATGGGCCTGATCGGCGACATCCCCGCCTGCAGGGAGCTCATCGACCGCATCGTGGCCGAGGCGGAGGCCATCATCAAGGAGCGGTTGGCGGGGATGGCGGCACGATCCGGGCCAGGCGTGGCCGCCCCATGATCGGTGCAATACGGGCTGATGTGCCCTACCCGGTCCGGTCCTTGTAGGCCTCCGAGGCAAGCCATCGGGCGAACGCCGGGCCGATGGCGGGGCCCGTGATGAGACGGTCGCGCCAGCGGGCATGCGAGGGGCGCACGATCAGCATCCAGCCAGTGCCAAAGGCGTCGTCGTTGAGGAGCCTGGGACGGCGTTGCAGCTCGGCGTTGGAGGCCACGACCACGCCGTCGAAGGCGGCCCTGGCCGAGCCCACCCACTTGCCGCACTCGATGGTGGCGAACGAGCGCTGCGCCTCGAAATCGCGGCCGATGCGCTTGGGGGTGAACACCAGCACCTCGCCAGCGAGCGCGATGGACACGGGCGTGAAGCCAGCCCGGACGGTGTCGTCGGTGAGCGGCTCGTACCAGATCTGGTTGTCGAGGTCGTAATAGAGGTGCTCGGGGTAGTCCTTGCCATCGACCAGCGCCATCCGCGGCCTCAATCGCCTCAAATCGCCTCAATAGGTGAGCACGCGCCAGTCGTCCGACATGATGCTCTCCAGCATGGTGGAGGTGCCCATCAAGCCCCCGCACTCGGGGATCAGGTCGTCCTCGGTCATGTCGAATAGGTCGAGGTTGGCGGGGCAGGCCCAGAAGCGGGCCCCGTGGCCGTGCGCGTCGCGGATCCAGTCGTAGACGGTCTTGGTGTGACCCCGCTTGATGCGAATGGCCTCGGCCACGCCCTTGCGCATGAGCTTGCCCGCGGTGGCCGCGCAGATCACGTCCACCTGGTAGTCCATCGCCGCGGCCACCGCCGCATGATAGAACGGGGCACCCAGCTCCTCCGGGTTGCGCGGGTCCGTGTTGACGAGGACGATCAGCAGCTTGCGGGGCATCCTGCCTTGTCCTTTATGCCCTCTACGGCCTGCCGCCGGCCATCTAGAGGGCGGTGCCGATCTCTGCGCGCAGCAGCGCCTCGCCCAGCGCCAGCTCGTGCCCGCGTGGCTGGGACGGCATGGGCTCGCGACCGAGCGCTTCGGCGAGCCCCATGGTGATGCAATCGACCACCACCTGCAAGGCGGGCGGCGCGCCGGTTTCGGCTTCGAGGCACGTCACGCGCCTAACCAGCTCAGCTTCCGGCAGGCGCAAGGCCCGCGCCATAACGGGCACGTCGTCGCAAATCAGTACGGTGCCCTGCAGCACGGCAGCGTCACCCGCGGCGTAGCCTGAGGAGCCCGACACCTTGCGTCCGCCGATGGCGATGTCGTTGGGGGCGCGGACGCGCGCACTCACGCCGAGCCGCGATAACCCCGCCGCGACGCCGCCCAACACCCGCTCCGTCACCACCAGGAGATCCCTGCCGAACCCCCGGCGATCCACGAGGACATCCCAGGCCAGCATGCCAGGGCTCATGTAGACCGCACCGCCCCCCGTGACGCGGCGCACAACCTCGATGCCCGCCTTACGACAATAGGCGGCATCGGCGGAGCTCGCCACGTCCTGGCTGGCGCCGAGCAGCACACAGGCGGGATAGCGGTGGAACCGCACGATGTCGCCAAATGCAGGCTCGTGCCGAACCCCTGTGATGCGAGGTTTGCACAGATCCCGCTTTCCCAGGAAGGGCGCCGTGGTGAGGGTGGTGGTGTCCTGCGCGCGGGCGTGGGACCTGTCTCCGGCTTGGAGCTCGGCCAGGGCCGCGGTCATGGCCGCGGTCATCGCCACGTTCCAGCGAGCGGGCCTGAGGCCGGTGTCGAGGATGCGCAGAGGCGGCTTCATGCGGTCTCAGCCGTCCGTCACGGGATCGACCCTGATGCGGCGGCCCTCGGTGTCGAAGAAGTGGCCGTCGTTAAGGATCATGCGGTTCTGGCCGACCTTGGCCTCAAGTTCGGCGAGGCGCAGGCGCGCCGTGGGATTGTCGATGGGGCCGCCGTTCGCCGCCTTGGTCGGGAAGAACACGGCGCCGTCCCAGCTGTGGCCGGAGCCGGCGAACATGATCTTGATTTCCTCCCAGTCCACCGCGTCGCCGGTCACGTGCATGTAGGTGGAGCACAGGGGGGTGACGTTGCCCTCGCCCATGGCGGTGAGGATGACAAGGACCGTGAACTGGCCGTGCTCACGGACCATGTCCGCCAGCCAGTCATCGAACGCGGTGCGCTCAGAAATCGACAACTGGCACCTCCGGGAAATACTGGTCGAAGAGCGCGTAGAATGACGTGCCGCGCTCCCGCTCGAACCAAGCCTCGAACAGGGCCAGCTCCGCCCCGACATCGGCCGCCGGTCCGTCGCCGTCGGCCGCATGCACGCACCGGCGCACGGCCAGGGCGACAGGCTCCAGGCGTGCCAGGATGCGATCGTGGGCATCGGAGGGGTCGATCCAGCCGAGCTCGTTGCGCACGGCCTGGCGCTGGCCGAACCAGGCTTCCTCCGGCCGCGCGTCCGCCGCTCCGGCCTGTTGGGCC
>JAFMSC010000101.1 GCA_017353825.1 Hyphomicrobiaceae bacterium
GCGACGCGCGGCGCCCGCCCGTGTTGTGGGGCGCAATCGACAGGGTGTCGTTAGACCGCGGCGGAGGCCTCGACCTGCCTCGGCTCGGGCGCCTTGCCAGTGCCGATAGCAATGGTGCGGGGCTTGAGGCGCTCCGGGACGTTGCGGACCAGCTCGATGTGGAGCAGGCCGTCCTGCAGGTCGGCGCCCTTCACCTCGACGTGGTCGGCAAGCTGGAAGCGGCGCTCGAAGTTGCGCGCGGCGATGCCGCGGTGCACGTACCTGCGCTGCTTTTCGTCCGCCTTCTTGGCGCCGGCGACGCTGAGCGTCTGGTCCTTCACATCGACGCGGATCTCGTCCTGGCCGAAGCCGGCCACCGCCATGGTGATGCGGTACTTGTCTTCGCCGAGCTGCTCGATGTTGTAGGGCGGGTAGCCCGCGGCGGCTTGGTCGAAGCCGGCGACCGAGTCGATCAGGTCGAATAGGCGCTCGAAGCCGACGGTGGAGCGATAGAGGGGGGAAAGGTCAATGGGTCGCATGACAGGTGTCCTCCTTTGAGAAGCGACGAGTGTCATCTGCCTGCCCGGCGGGCGGGTCACTTACCTGCCGAGAAGGGCCAGGCAGCGATGGCGCGCACCCGATGAGCGGCGTGCGCACAGCGAAAATTTAGGTAGGGGCGGCGTGGTTTCAAGAGGGGAACTGAGGGAATGGCGAGTAGGGAGTCGGGAGTAGGGAGAGGGAAATCCCGGCGTCCGGCAATCCCCACTCGCCACTCCCGATGGCCCGTTGCCCACAGCCCAACCAATCCACCCGTTACAAATCGTTACGCGGCCGACAAGTCTGGGCAATCCGGACGGTCTAGGAAAGCTTAAGGCGCGCGCCAATCGTGCGGTGGCGGAGCGCCGGCATGAGCAGGGTTCGGCTCAAAACGTGCTTAACACGGCTCAAGCTGCGCCTCGCCATCGGCATGGTTTGGTGTTAGCCTGCTGCTCCGCACAGGTACGGGGTCGGAGTTCTCGAGGAGGAGTGCGCAGGATGAGAAGCTGGTTGTTGGCGGCCGGGTTGATCGCCGCCGCTGCTGCGTCGCCGGCTTTGGCGGCCGATATCGACGGTGTGCCGCCTCCGAGGCATGGACCCTACGGCGGGCCTTACAGCGGCCCTTACGACGACCCGCATTACGCGCCGAAGGCTCCGCCCCAGTCCTACTACGACGATGACGACGATGACGGCCGCTATGAGGGCCGGCCGCCTCCGCAGAAATACACCTACACGCCGCCTAGGTACGCATCGCCGCCCCCAGGCAGGACCTGTGTGCGCAGCGAAGAGGTGCGCGACCGCCTGACCAGCCAGGGCTGGAACAACTTCCACGATGGCAAGCCGGTCAGCGAAGGCTTGGTGAGCCTGAGGGCCCGGCGCCCGAGCGGGCGGCTGTTCGAGTTGACCCTGCATCGGTGCTCGGGCGAGGTCTTGGAGGCGCGTCCGCTGGAGCCGAGGCCGGCTGGCCCCTATGCCTACCGCCAGCCCAGTGGTCCATATGAGCCCTGGCGCTGGGGTCCGGCCACGGCGGCGCCCTACGGCCATGAGGACGACGGCTGGCAAGACCGCCCCTATGCTGACCGCGGCCAGCGGCGCTGGGGCGACTAGGGCCGTCGGGCGAAGCCGCAATGCGCCACCGCTGAGGCGAATTTTGCGTTGCTTGTCCCGATTGCCTTGTACCCATCATCGGATGCAACGGGCGGATCATGGGCTTGCCCCTAATCCGCCCTACGGTGTTCCAGAAATATGGACCTCGTGACGCTGGCCAAGAATCCTGTGCCCAGCGGCGCTAGGACTGGCACATTCAGAAGCTACGACGGTGTGAAGCTGCGTTTTGCGCGCTGGGAGGGCACGCGCGAGCCGGCGCGCGGCACGGTGTGCGTGTTCCAGGGCCGCAGCGAATTCATCGAAAAGTATTTCGAGGTGGTGGCCGACCTGCGCCGGCGCGGCTTCACTGTGGCGACGTTCGACTGGCGGGGCCAGGGCGGGTCCGAGCGGCTGCTTTCCAATCCGCGCAAGGGGCACGTGCGATCGTTCGGCGACTACGACCAGGATCTCGCCGCCTTCATGAAGGAGGTCGTACTGCCCAACTGCCCACCGCCGTTCATTGCCCTCGCCCATTCCATGGGCGGCCATATCCTGCTGCGCAATGCATCCGCGCCTCAGTCTTGGTTCTCGCGCATCGTGCTGTCTGCGCCAATGATCGCCATCTCGAGCAAGGAATTGAGCTATCCGCCGCCGATGCCGCGTCTCTACTCCGAAGTCCTGTGTGCCATGGGTCTCGGGAGGATGTACGCGCCAGGCGGCAGCGACCGTGCGCTCGACGAGGACCCGTTCGAGGGCAACGTGCTGACCTCAGACCGGGAGCGCTACACCCGCAATTGCCTGGTGATCGAGACGGCACCGCGCTTGGGGCTCGGCTCACCGACCATCCGGTGGGTGCGCTCGGCCCTGCGCTCCATCGCCACCGTGTCAGCACCGAGCTATGCCGCGCAGGTGAAGGTGCCGCTGTTGCTGTTCGCCGCCGGGATGGACCAAGTGGTCTCGACGACCGCCATTGAGGAGCTGGGAACGCGGCTCAAGGTGGGAAGCCATATCTTGATCCCGCAGGCGCGGCACGAGATCCTTCAGGAAACCGACGAGGTTCGCCACGATTTCTGGGCTGCGTTTGACTCCTACCTGGGGATCGACGGGATCGCGCCATGACGCCATCATGAGAGGCCATCATGAGAGGCCATCATGAGAGGCCATCATGAGAGGCCCTATCGCGAGACGGTCTTATAGGCGAGGCAGTCCCATAGCGGGCTGCCCCGAGACGGTCCTGAGGGCCGGCCTAGTCGTGACGCGCGGGGCGGTAGACGCCGGTGCGAGGGTCGTATTCCAGGCGCCCCATGTCCTTCTCGTAGGCACGGCCGGCCGCCCGGCGGAACTCGTTCTCGGCGCGCCGCACTTCAGCCACAATCAGGCGGGCCGGGCGCCACAACCAGCGGTAGCCCCCGTACACAGCTGCTCCAATAAGAGCCAAGGCGATCAACTGTGCCACCACACACCTCCTGGGGCGTCAAGCCCCCGTCTGCAACCTTAGAGCCCAACTCAGAGGCCAAACCGCGACCAAAGGGCGCGAGCTTCGATTGCTGAAAGCACATCATCGGCGAACGAGGGCGCAAAGGCAAATCCCTCATTTGTGATATTCCCAAGACCGGTATTGCCAAGACCTGGCAGCCGCCTGAAGCGCGACAGCAGACCGCCGCCCGCCAACGGTACGGCCCTGAGGCGCACCTTGGGCCCGTGCAGCTCCCGCATCTTGCTGCGCATGTCGGCGATGCCATCGATCAGGCCGAGCTCGCGCGCCCTGGCCGCCGACCAGAAGGAGCCGGAAAAAAGCTCCTCGGCGCCCGCGAGCTTTCCAGCCCGGCGCTCCTTAACCGTGTTCATGAACACCATGTGTACGTCGCGCTGAAGCTCCTTCAGGAGAGCCACGTCTTCGGGCCGTTCCGGGCGGAAGGGGTCGAGTGCACCTTTGTCTTTGCCGGCGCTATGAACGCGCCGTTCAATTCCGAACCGATTGATGAACTTGTCGAAACCGAAACCGGCCGAAATGACACCGATGGAGCCCACGATCGAGGACGGGTCGGCATAGATCTCATCGCCGGCAAGGGCCAGGAAATAGCCGCCGGAGGCGGCGATGTCCTCGCAGAATACGTAGATGCGCTTGTCCTTCTCCTGGGCGAGTTGGCGCAGCCGGCTGAAGATCAAGTGGGACTGCACGGGCGAGCCGCCCGGCGAGTTGATGGCCACCGCGACGGTGCGCAGCTTCGACAGACTGAAGGCCTTCTCGATGGCGCCAGCGACGGAGGCGAGGGCCAAGCCCGGCCGCAACGGCGTCACCATGCCGATGGGACCGGAGAAACGCAGCACTGGCACGGTTGGATTGCGCGAGAACAGGCCCATCAAACCTCCAGGAAGGGGGATCCTTCCCTAGATGGGGAGCCATGCCGCCCGCGCCAAGCCAACGGACGGGCGGCGAGGACGGCTTGGCCCGCCCGCCGGGGTCTACCGCTCATCCCGCGGCCCGGGTCAGTGGCCACCCAGCGGCAACGCCCGGCCGCCACGCAGCACTGCGGCGATGGCGGGCCGAAACCGGTGCTCGGCGTCGTGCAGGACGAGCCCGGGCCGCAGCTCAAGGGGCGCCCGGCTGCCCTTGACGGCGCGCACCAGCACGCGCGCTGCGGGCTGGCCCTCCCGCGGGTGCACGGGCAGGATCATGGCCCCGCCGAACCGGCCTTCAAGCGCGGTGAGCACCTCGGCCAGGGCCTCGGCACGGTGGATCAGCGTGACGATGCCGCCAGGCCGCGCCATCGCCGCCAAGAAGCGCGTCCACCTGTCGAGGGCGCCTGCGGGCATGGCATTGGCCCCGGCCTTTACGGGGTCTCCGGCGACCGTTCCACGGCCCTCAATATGAAAGGGCGGGTTGGCCAGCACGTGGTCGAAGCTCTCGGCCGCAGCGAGCAGCTCCCGGGTGGCGCCCAGCGGCCGCAAGACATCGGCCTCGATCACGTGGACACGGCCGCTGAGCCCGTTGCGCTCGGCGTTGCGCCGCGCGAGCTCGGCCAGCCGTCTATCGCGCTCGACCATGGCGACATCTACGTCCGGCAGCCGGTGTGCCACACATAGGCCCACGACACCCACGCCTGCCCCCACGTCCAGCACCTTCGCACCGGGTGTAGCCTCCACCGTGGCGGCCAGCAGCACTGCCTCGAGGCCCGCCCGGTAGCCCGTACCGGGCTGCAGGACGTGCAACCGGCCGCCGAGGAAGGCGTCGTCGCTCTCCTCAAAGGGCGAGGCGCGGTCTAGGGAAGCATTCATCCCGGTCCCTCGCCCTCGGCCAGTAGCCAGGAGCTCAGGCCCGCCTCCTCGAGGACCACCCTGGCCTGCCTCCAGTCCTCCTGTGGGACCTGCAGGCGGCGGGGGAAGGCACCGATGGAGCCTTCGACAATGCTAATGTGCTCGTCGGCGACGAAGCTGGCGATGCCGGCCTGGCGCAGCACCGCCTGCGCGAAGTTCATGACGACGGCATCGTTGCTGTAGAGGATGTCCCACATCGACGGCCTCTCGCCCTGTCGCGGGCTTCCGTCACACACCTCGCCGCGGGGCAAATCGGCGCGTTCTGTCGCGGCCGGCGGGCTTGACTGGCCCCATCAGCCCCAGAATATAGCCGAGCCAACCTTGGTCGGAGATAGCACGACTTGGGCGTCGTCGCACGCGAAGAGGCGCAGGGTCCTGTGCCGGAAGGGCTGCAGCGGCTGCTTGACCTGGCGGCCGACGACATGGCCGAGGTAAACCGCATCATCCTCGACAAAGCCGTGTCCGAGGTCGAACTCATCCCCAAGCTGGCGCATCATCTGATCGACTCAGGGGGCAAGCGTCTGCGGCCGATGCTGACCATCGCCGCCGCCAAACTGTCCGGCTACCAGGGCCAGGGCCACGTCCGGCTCGCCGCCGCCGTAGAATTCATGCACACGGCCACGCTCCTGCACGACGACGTGGTGGACGACAGCGACTTCCGCCGGGGCCGCAAGTCGGCGCGGCTGCTCTGGGGCAACCAGGCGAGCGTACTGGTGGGCGATTTCCTGCTCGGGCAGGCTTTCCGGATGATGGTCGAGGTGGGCTCGCTGCCGGCCTTGCGCATCCTGTCCAACGCCGCAGCCGTGATCGCTGAGGGCGAGGTGATGCAGTTGGCCGCCGCCACCGAGACGGGCACGACTGAGGACGATTACCTCGCCATCATCACCGCGAAGACCGCTGCGCTGTTCTCGGCAGCCACGGAGGTGGGCGCGGCCATCGCCGGCCGTCCTGCCCCCGAACAGGCGGCACTGCGGGACTACGGTCTCAACCTCGGCATCGCCTTCCAGCTGGTCGACGACGCGCTCGATTACGCCGGCGAGAGCGGCCGGCTCGGCAAATCCACGGGCGATGACTTTCGCGAGGGCAAGATGACCCTGCCCGTGATCCTGTGCGTGCGGCGCGGCGGCGAAGAGGAGCGGGCATTCTGGACGCGCACGCTGGGCGAGAGCCGGATTGACGAGGGCGATTTCGAGCGGGCCGTGGCGCTCATGCGGGGCCATGGGGCAATCGAGGCAACCCTGGAGCGGGCGCGGCAGTACGGGGCGCTGGCCCGCGATCGGCTCGACGATGTGCCGCCCGGCATCCCTCAGCGGGCGCTGGCCGAGGTGGTCGAGTTTTGCCTCACGCGCGCAAGTTGACGGCGGCGGCAGGCGCGCCACCCGCGTCTCCTTGAAGATCTCCCCCGAATCGGGGATCACCAACGGCGTTCGAACGTCCCATTTTGATGGGCGTGGCCCCGGGGGCTCGGCTTGGTTCGAGCGGCGTCCCAGGCGGGCCGCACCCGGCCCCGGGGGAGGGTGGTCAGGGCGCAGCCGATGCTAAGTCGGCCCGTGCGCGGCCACTGGGGGTAGGTCAGGGCGCGGCCTGTTTGCCCCACACGATCGGCCACGCGATCGGCCACGCGATCGGCCACACGGTCGTGCGCCTCAAAGGCTATTCCCGCCAATGATCTCAATCAGTTAAACAAAGCCACGACGGCCTGCACCCGGTGCATGGAGGGCTTGACGGTGCGCGGCTGATGCCCAACCGAGAGCACAATCTTGTTGTGTGATAGCTGGGGAGCCTCGTGCTGCCGTGGACGCCGGTGCCACAATTCCGTGTGGGAATCGGTGTCTTAGGCATCGCAAGGGCGCTGTCGACCAGGAAGAGGAGAGTGCATGCTGAACGGTACCGCAAGGAAGTGGCTTGTGGCCGCTGGCGCCATCGTGGCGGCCGCAGGCTTCGCACCGCAGGGAACATGGGCCGCGGGCGACTGGACGCCACCGTTCCCTGACCCCGCACAGCAAAAGCAGCCTAGGCCGCCGAGGGCGACGACGACAACGCCGCCGCCGACGGCAACCACGACAACGAAAACCACGAAGTCCACCACGAAGTCCACCACGAAGTCCAAGGCGAAGGACAGCCAGAAGGACAGCCAGAAGGGCAGTTCCCTCGACCAGGATCAGACCTACAGCCTCGGCTATTGGCAGGCCAAGAACGGCCACTACCAAGACGCACTTGCTACGCTGCAAATGGCACCGGACCAGAACGATCCGCGCGTCCAGACCATGGTCGGCTTTACGCTTCGCAAGCTCGGCCGGGTAGATGAGGCCTTTGGATACTACTTTAAGGCGGTTGCTACCCGCCCGAACGCGACGACAACAAGGCAATACCTTGGCGAGGCCTATCTGCAGATTGGCGACGTGGCTCGGGCTCGCGAGCAGCTGGCTGAGATCGCGCAGCGCTGCGGCACCACCTGCGAAGACTACACGTCACTGGCGGACGAGATTGCTAAGTACGAGGGCGGACGCATCTAGTCGGGTCCGCGTTCCCCTCTCCGCCCGAGAGCGGGCGATGGTTAGCGACGCGTGAAATGAGGCGGCCAGCGGCCCGCCTCATTTTTTTCGTCAATGTGGTCGATCCGCACCGCGGTCGGGCGCTTCGCTCGAGAGCGTTCGCAGGAAGGCCACCAGATCGGCCCGCTCGTGGGGGCTCAGGCGCAAATTCTTGTTCATGGTAGGCGCCAGCGCCGGCCTGGCGACGAATCGTCCTGCGTAGTGGGCGACCACGGCCGCAAGCGTCGGCAGCGAACCGTCATGCATATAGGGCGCCGTGCGTACGGCCTCGCGCAGACTGGGAGTCTTGAAGGCCCGCAGACCCGGCGTGCCGCCGGCTACGGCGCCGCGCCCCGGGTCTGTGCTGCGCAGCCCGATATCGTGGAAGTGGTCGTCGGTGAAGCGCCAGCCGTTGTGGCACAGCACGCAGCCGCCCTTGCCGGTGAAGAGCTGGAAGCCCCGCAGCTCCGCCGCGCTGAGCGCTCCGGTATTGCCCGCGATCCAATCATCGAACCGGGTCGGCGGCGAGACAAGGGAGCGCACATAGCTGGCCAGGGCCTTCGTGATCGTTGCTTGCGAGATCGCCGGCTCCTCTGGAAAGGAGGCTCGGAATGCCATCACCATACCGGCGTCCGCCTCAAGGCGCCTCACGATCGTCGCCCAGTCGCCACCCATCTCCTCGGGCGCCTCGATCGGTCCTCGCGCTTGAACCTCGAGCGAGGGTGCCCGTCCATCCCAGAACTGCTGCTTGCTCCAGGCTAGGTTCCACAGCGCGGGCGTATTGCGCCGCAGAGGCTTGCCCGTTGCGCCCTCGGCCCGCCGCCTCCCGTCCGTGAAGGCCCGCTCGCGCCGATGGCAAGAAGCGCAGGACCTCCGCCCACTGCCCGAGAGCCGCTGGTCCGCGAACAGCTTTGCACCGAGCGCGATTCGCTCAGGTGCCATTGGGTTATCAGAAGGCGCCGGGATGTCCTGCGGGCGCTGGAACATCTGCCGCCACGGCGCCGCGGCGTCCGAAGACTGCGCCGGCAACGACCAAGCGAAAGTGACGCTCACCGCGCACAAAGATGCGGAAAGCGGGATGAGCCACCGCCTGCGCCTGCCTAAGGCCACCGGTCCTCTAGCTGTGTCCGAGGCGATCGGGCGCCCGCAGACTCTACTCCGCCGCCAGCCTGACATAGGTGCCGTTTGACACCGGGCAAGACGCCCAGAGCTGCGCGAGCGCATGGATCAAGTACGCCATCTGCTCGTCCGAGTGCGCCGGCGTTGGCGTCAGACGCATCCGCTCGGTGCCCTTCGACACAGTCGGATAATTGATGGGCTGCACGTAGATCCCGTACTGGTGAAGCAGCGCGTCCGTCACGGCCTTGCAGTGAACCGGGCAACCGACCATCACCGGGACGATATGGCTTGGATTGTCCATAACGGGCAAGCGCTTGGCCCTGAGCAACCGTTTGAGCGTCTGAACCCGCTCCTGATGGCGATCGCGCTCGAGCGCGCTCGTCTTCAAATGGCGGATGGAAGCAAGCGCCCCGGCAGCGATCGCAGGCGCGAGCGAGGTCGTGAAGATGAACCCCGAGGCAAACGAGCGAATCGCATCGCAGAGATTGCGGGAGCCGGCGATATAGCCGCCCATGACGCCGAACCCTTTGGCGAGCGTGCCGTTGATGATGTCGACCCGGTCCATCACTCCTTCGCGCTCGGCAATGCCCCCGCCGCGCGGACCGTAGAGACCCACCGCGTGCACCTCGTCGAGGTAGGTGAGCGCCCCGTACTTTTCGGCGAGATCGCAGATCGCCGCGATGGGCGCGATGTGCCCGTCCATGGAGTAGACGCTCTCGAAGACGATGATCTTGGGCGTGCCCTTCGGAAATTGCTTGAGCTTCGTCTCGAGGTCGTCAACGTCGTTGTGACGGAAAATGTGCTTCTCGCACCTCCCGTGGCGAATGCCTTCGATCATCGACGCGTGGTTTCTCTCGTCAGAGAAGACGACCGTGCCTGGAACGAGCTTGAGAAGTGTCGAGAGCGTAGCGTCGTTGGCAATGTATGCCGAGGTGAAAAGGAGGGCGCCATCTTTGCCGTGGAGGTCGGCTAGCTCGCTTTCGAGCTCCACGTGATAGTGGGTTGTGCCAGAGATATTGCGCGTGCCGCCGGAGCCGGCTCCCGCCGCGTCAATCGCCTCGTGCATGGCCGCTAGTACCGTTGGGTGCTGCCCCATGCCCAGATAATCGTTGGAGCACCACACCGTAACCTCGCGCGCGCCATCTGCCGCGAAGTGATCGGCCACCGGAAACGATCCACGGCGGCGCTTCAAATCGGCGAACACGCGATATCGACCTTCTTCGCGAAGGCTATCGAGCCGCTCTTGCAGCAAGCGCTCAAAGTTCATCTCGGCCTCCTACGTGATTAGATGGCCGTCATCGGGGGCATGGACAAGAATACTGTCAACAACCATGCCATGCTGTCCACGGCAATCATTGAGCTTTCAAGCCGAGCTCGGTCGCTGCGGCCGTAATCTTGCCCGTTGCTGCGGGGTCGTCCTTGAAGACCTCAAGCGCCTTGCGCAACGTGGTTGTCGCAACCTCCCGCTCGCCAAGCACAACGCGCGAGCGCATCAGGCGAGTCCATCCCTCGACGTCTTGCGGAGAACTCTCCAAACGAGCTGCCAGGCCATCGACCATCGATCGGATGAAGGCGTCACGCTCGCTCGGGGACATCCCTTCGGAGCCCTTCATACCTGGCCCGTCGCCACCCTTGCTGGCGGCCTCGGCCGAGGTCGTCTGCAACTTCTCGCTTTCGGCGGCCTTCGCCTTGGCCTCCGCGTAGGACGCCTTGAGCTCGGCAGAATTCGGATCAAGCTCTACCGCTTTCCCATAGGCGGCAGCAGCCTGCTTGTAACGCCCCACATTGAAGTAGGACCAACCGAGCATCCGCCAGCCTTTGATGTCCCCTGGTGCGGTCTCAAGCCGAGCCGCCAGCCGTTCGATCATCGTGTTGACATCGGGCAGGAGCTTGTCAGGTGCCTCCGGAGACGCCGACTCGTCGGTTCCGATCGAACGCGCATAATCCTTAAGGCGGGTCAGCGTTTCCCCATTCGCCCCAGAATGCGCCTGCGCGATCTCGTCCTGTGAGCCGGTCGCCCTTGAAGCGTCTCTCAGATAAGATGTCGCTGCGCCAACGCCTGCGACGAGGACAAAGACGACCCCGGCCACAATCAGCGTCCTGGCGATACCTCGGCGGTCTTGGCCAAACCCCCAGTCGGGTGACCGCAGCCGAGCGAGTATCGCCGCATCCAAGCGCAGCGCAAAACCAAGCAGCCCTAACAGTACGACCGAAGAGATGACAAC
>JAFMSC010000430.1 GCA_017353825.1 Hyphomicrobiaceae bacterium
TCCGAGCGTGCGCGTCATGACGGCGGTCTGGCCGTTCTGGACCAGGCCCGAGACGAGGGGCACCCGCAGCAGCTGGCGGTCGCGCCACAGCCGCCAGCTGTCGTTGCGCGCAAGCGCCAGCAAGCCGCCGGCGACTGCCCCGGAGAGGGCAAGCACAAATGGCCAATGGGCCGCAGCCGCCTCCTCGATACCCATGAGGAAACGGATCGCGAACGGCGGCGCCACGCCGGCATCGGTGAAGAGCGGCACGATGGTGGGGATCAGCACCGCCAGGATCACCGCGACAGCGGCCACGGCGGCAATCATGAGCATCGCCGGGTAAAGCAGCGCCGAGCCGACGCGGGAGCGGAACTCGGCCGACCGTTCCAGAAAGCCCGCAAGTTCCTCCAGTGTCTGGCCCAGCGTGCCGGCGGCCTCTCCCGCTCTGACGATGTGGACATAGTAGGGCGGAAACGCCCTCATATGGGCCTGGAAGGACTGCGACAGCGATGCGCCTTCCAGCACACGCTCAAGCGACGCGCCGATGGTCTGGCGCACGCGCGCCGGTATCAGCGGCTGCACTTGGGCGATGCGCAGCGCCTCATCCACCGGCAGCTCGGCCTTAACGAGGGTCGCCAGCTCGCGCGTGAGCAAGGCCAGGCCGCGTCCCAGCGAGGCGCCGGACGCGAAGATCTCGCGCTCCCACCAGCGCGGTGCCGCCACGCGGCTGCCCTCGGTCAGGTCGAGCGGATGGCGGCCCTGGCGAAACAACGACTCGATGGCGGCCTCGCGCGTCTCCGCCTCGATCACGCCGGCGGTGCGCACACCTCTGTCGTCGTAGGCCGTATAGGAGAAGCGCGGCATCAGCCCATCCTCGTAACTCTCAGCACCTCCTCGACCGTGGTCTCTCCGCGCAGGGCCTTGGCAAGCCCGTCGTCGAACATCGTGACCATGCCGTTCTCGATGGCCGCGGCCTCAAGGGCGCTCTCGCTGCCCCGCTCCAACACACGCCGGCGGATCCCTTCTCCCATCACCAGCAGTTCGCTGATGGTCGTTCGTCCCAGGTAGCCGGTATTGCGGCAAGCCCGGCATCCCACCTTTTTTCGCAGCCCGCCCAGATCGCGGCCGCGCTCCCCCAACCCGGCGAGCAACCGGGGCACCTCGTCGGCCGGCGCGGAGCAGCGCTGGCACAGGCGGCGCACCAGCCGTTGCGCCAACACGCCCGTGAGCGTCGAGGCTAGCAGATAGTCGTCGACGCCCATGTCCATGAGTCGGGTGATCGATGCGGCCGCGCTGTTGGTATGCAGTGTCGAGAGCACCAGGTGGCCGGTGAGCGAGGCCTGGATGGCCATCTGCGCCGTCTCGAGGTCCCGGATCTCGCCCACCATGATGATGTCTGGGTCCTGGCGCAGGATCGAGCGCAGCGCATGGGCGAATGTGAGGCCGATGCGCGGCTGCACCTGGATCTGATTGATGCCGGCGAGCTGATACTCGATCGGGTCCTCGACGGTGAAAAGCTTGCTGTCTGCCTTGTTGAGGAGGTTGAGCGCGGTATAAAGAGTCGTGGTCTTGCCGCTGCCTGTTGGTCCCGTCACCAGGATGATGCCGTTCGGCTGGGCCAGCAGCGCTTTCAGGGTGTCGAGCACCGCCCCCTGGAAGCCCAGCGGCGCGAAATCAAGCTGCACGCTGGAGCGGTCGAGAATGCGCAGGACCACGCTTTCTCCCAGCATGGTGGGCATGGTGGAGACACGCAGGTCGATCGGCTTGCCGCGCACCGTGGATTTGACGCGCCCGTCCTGCGGCAGCCGTCGTTCGGCAATGTTGAGATGTGCCATAATCTTGACGCGCGACGTGACCGCCGCCCGCAGCGATAGCGGCAGCGTCTCGACCGTCGAGAGCTCCCCGTCGATGCGATAGCGCACCCTGACGCTGTCCTCGCGCGGCTCGACGTGGATGTCGGAGGCCTGCGCCTCGACGGCACGCGTGATGAGCTCGTGCACGAGGCGGATCACCGGGGCCTCACTCGCCATGTCCTCGAGGCGGCGCACGTCGTCCTCGCTCGCTTGCCCGGCATCCTCGGCGCCGGCCTCGGAGGCCACGGTATCGCCGCGGCCGTAGAGCCGCTCCAATGCGCGCTCGATGTCGCCGGCGGCCATGACGCCGCAATCCACCGGCCGGCCGAGCAGATAGCTGAGGGCGGCTGCGGCCTCGGTGTTGAAGGGATCGGCGATCGCTACCAACAGCCTGTCGCCGCGATCCGCGACCGGAATGATGCGGTTGCCCTTGAGAAACGGCAGCTGCAGCCGGTCCGGCAGCAGCGGCACCTCCGGCAGCTGCGCCGGGTCCACCAGCGGCAGATCGAGGAACTCAGCCAGCAGACGAGCAAGGTCTGCCTCGGCGATCAGCCCGAGCCGGGTCAGGACCAGATCGAAGCGCTCGCCCGACTGCCGCTGGGCGCGCCGGGCCCGCTCGAGGGTCAATTCGTCGAGGACGCCGCGCTCAACCAGAAACGCAGCGAGCCTTTCAATCGATTCCGGGTCGGTTGGGTCGATGCCCCCCTGCTGCATTGCAGCATCCTGATCGATCATCGGTCCTGCCGAGCGACGACGACACACATGGAAATCTCCGGGAAAAATCTCCGGGAAATCTCCGGGAAATCTCCGGCACCAGACTATAGTAGAATTAGCCGTTGTCCACCCGCACGGCGCGTGCCAGAGATGCGCCAACGGTGGCGTGTTTCGGATTGGGGAGCTGAGCGCTTTGATGGCGAGCGGAACACCGGCCCTGCACTCCGTGGCGGGGAGCGCCACGCGCTTTCTCAACTGGTGGCGCGACGAGCTGTGGGGATTGATGCCCGAGCGCATGCGCCGGTTTCTCACCGACGCCGATGCGGGCGTCATCCTTGCCCAGGTCGATACCGGGTACCAGATCCTCACCGAGGAGCCCCCGCGCGGCGGCAGCGGCGGCCCTCAGGTCCTGTCGCGTGACCAGGCTCTCTCGGCCCTGGCTGAGATGGCGTCATCGCGACGGTTCCGCAGCGTCGGCATCCGCCTGCCTATTGGCCAGTGCTTCGAGCGGCGCGTCGAGCTCCCAAGGGTCGCCCACGACGACATGGGCAGGATGCTGCGCTTCGATCTGGAGCGTGCCACTCCCTTCAAGGCCGGCGACGTCTTCACCGCCTATCTGATGGCGGGTGAGGCGGGCACGACAGGCAAGCAGAAGCTTCGCCACCTCGTCGTCAAGCGCGAGGCGGTCGATCCCCTCCTCGCCGACGTGCGAGCCGCCGGTTTGGAGCCGGCATTCGTCGACTGCTGGCAAACCACGCCCGCATCGGGCCTATCGGTCAATTTCCTGGAGGCGAATGCGCCCGCCCGCATGGGCTTGGCGCGGCACGTCACCCCGCCGAGGGTGCTCGGCCTGTTGGTGCTGGTCTTGGCCGCTCTCGCCTCCGCGCTGGAACTGTCGCGCTATGAGACGGCTCTGGCTGAGATAACGGCTCAGACCGCCAAGATGAGTGCGCAGGCCGCCGCCGTGCGTGGCACCCTCGAGCGGTCCGACGCCGCGGTCGGCGATCTGAAGCGGCTGCAGGGTCTGAAGCTCAATCAGGTCTCGGCCCTCGCCGTCATCGAGGAGCTCTCGCGCGCTCTGCCGGATTCGGTCTGGCTCACCGACCTACGCATCGAAGGCGGCGTCGTGGACATCGCCGGCCTTGCCAAGTCCGGCGCAGTATTG
>JAFMSC010000431.1 GCA_017353825.1 Hyphomicrobiaceae bacterium
AAAACTGGCTGCGTCAGGCGCCGCCGAGGCAGGCGCGGCAGAGGAGAGCAAAGGCGCGGGCGCGATGGGAGATAGCATGTTTCCGGGCGGGCTCCATTTCACCGAAGGTCAGCGTCTGCCCGTCGGCAACGAACATGGGATCGTAGCCGAACCCCTTGTCGCCGCGCGGCGGCCAGACGAGGTGGCCGAACACCTTGCCTTCGAAGGTGTCTATGGCGCCGTCAGGCCAGGCCAGGCACAGCGCGGCCGTGAAGTTGGCGCGCGGGCCTGGCTGCTCGCTCCAGCCGCCGCGCTCGCGCACCTCGTCGGCGAGCCGCCGCATGGCAAGGCCGAAGTTCCTCGTCGGACCGGCCCAGCGCGCCGAATAGATGCCGGGCGCCCCGTCGAGCACCTCCACCTCCAGCCCCGAGTCGTCGGCCAGCGCCGGCAGCTCTGCAACCTTGGCGGCGGCGAGCGCCTTGAGCTCGGCGTTGGTGGTGAAGGAGGTGCCGGTCTCCTCTGGCTCGGGCAGGCTCAGGTCGGCAGCCGATAGCACGGAGAGTGAGTAGGGCGCCAGCAGGTCGCGCAGTTCGGCGACCTTGCCGGCGTTGTGGGTGGCGGCTACCAGGCGGGCGCCCCTCTCTAATGGGCGGCGGTTGGGAGTGTGGGACGACAACACGGGGGATGGGCTCCGAAACGGTCAAGTTGGGCATGGCGGGCGCGCGCCCGGGCGGGCGGGTTGCCTGCGGTCATTATACGGCACGGACGGCGAGCGTCAGCGGCGATGGGGAGCGCGTGGCGTCCCTTCGCGCGACGTTTGCCGCGCCCGCCTCTGCCATGCCATATCCTTCGCCCGCACATGCGGGCGGGTCGTCCGCGCCGAAAGGGAGAGAGGTTCCATGCGCAGATCGGGATGCCGCGCGCGCAACGTGTCGAGCGGGGCCCTCATTGCGGCGCTTTGCCTCGCGGCGGCGGGCGGGCTTTGGCCGGTGGCGGCCCAGCCGACTGACGAGCTTGCGGTCGAGGCGACCGGCGCCAGCGAGCCTGTTCTGTGCGCGGAGAAGGACAACGTCACCGTCTACTTCTCCTCCAAGGATGTGCGCCGGTTCACCGTCGAGGCCACGCATCCGGCCTATATCGGGGCCTTGCAGCGCGACAGTTTCGAGGCTGACTGGACGGGCTGTAAGGCCCCGGGCGATCCGGCGCCGAAGGCGGGGCCGCTGCCGAAGCGCACGACGCTTTACGAGGACTACGATCTGTGGGTGGTCGGGCAGACGTACCCCTCCTTCTGGCGCCCGGCCACCGCCAGTGTCCGCTTCGGCGATCGCGTGGCGAAGGACATCCACCTCCTGCAGGTGTGGCTGCGGCGGCCGATGGGCGGCGAGGAGGTGCTTGTGCTCTACCCGCAGGACGGCTACTGGCGACTGCGGCCCCTGGCGCCGGCTGGTCTGGCGCCCACCGCGTTTGGCTCCTCGTTCCTGATCGGACCGGTGGAGGTAGCGGGGCGGCCGGTGGTGAACCTGAGGGAGGTCGCTTTCGACGCCAGGTCACGTACCTTCACACTGAGCTTCGAACGGGGCGGCACGGCGAGGGTGGCCATGGCCAAGACCGACCAGAGCCGGCACGTGCTGGATGTGGCGTTCGACACCCCGATCGCGGGCCGCCCGTTCGCGGCCCTGCGCTCCATGTACGTCACCGACTTTAACAACGACGTGGCGCGCATCGCCATGCTCGAGAGCGGCGCTAAGGGATGGCGTGAGTTGGGCATCATGGAGTTCAAGCGCGCCATGGCCACCCACGTGTGGGCGGGGCGCATTGCGCTCTCGCGCCACAACACGTCCTCGCCCGACATGGCGTTCCTGGGCTTCTCAGGAGACGCCAGCGCACAGGCTCATTGACTGGCTCACTGATATGACACTTCGCAGAGCGGCCCCACCGCGCAAGCCGACACGGCACAAGCCAGCGGCCACCCTTTATCGCAGTGGCCGTTAGCGCCGGCTGCGGGAACGGCGGTCGCCTCGGACGCCGGCACGCGAACCGCGATTGCCTTGGAAGCCATAGCTGCGGCGGGAACGAGGCCCCGCGAAGCGCGGCCCGACGGCGCGAGGTCTGGCGAAACGAGGGCCAACGAAGCCGCGTCGACGTGGGCCCAAATAGAACCCGAAGCCCGGCCCACGCCACACCCGGCGACAGTGCAGAAAGCCCGACCGGTCGCGCCGGCACGTGCGAACCCACCGGGCCTGCGTGACGGCGCTCGTCTTGGAGATGGCCGCTCTCGCCCCGCCGGCGCTGGCTCCAAGCGTCGGTGAGGCGTTGGCCGGCGTGGCGAGCGTTCCAAGGGCGATGCCGAGCACCGCCGCCATAGCACAAATGCCCTTGTCCATGGATCTCTCCTTTTACGGTCTCGGTTATCGCCGAAGCGAATGAGTGTCCGGGTAACTGAACGCCGCGCCGAATAGTTCCGGGCGGCCTTGCCGGCGACTCCCGTCGAGCCCGTCCGCAAGGTGCGGGGATCGACTGAGCTCCTCGCCCTTGCGGAACTCCCATGCAGTCGCCCCTCGAGGAACTCCCATGAAGCCCAGAGCGTTACTGCCACGGGATCGGGGACGTTCACCAAACCCCACGAAACGATCGGACCAGCCAGATGCGGATCGCTCTTATTGCCCCCCCAATCGAAAGTGTGCCGCCGCGCTTGTACGGCGGGAGTGAGAGGGTCGTCTCCTACCTGTGCGAGGAATTGGTGGCTCAGGGCCACGATGTAACGCTGTTTGCCAGCGGCGGTTCGAGCACGTCCGCCCGCCTTGTTCCCTGCAGCGAGCAGGCCTTGCGGCTCGACACCACTGTCCGCGACGTTATTCCGTATTACATGCTGTTGGTCGACAAAGTGCGCAGTATGGCCTCTCAGTTCGATATTCTGCATTTTCATATCGACCAGTTTCATTTTCCGGTGTTCCGAGAGATCGCGCACAAGACGGTGACGACGCTGCACGGCAGGCAAGACCTGCCCGACCTCAAGAAGCTCTACGCCGCATTCCCCGAGATGCCCTTGGTCTCGATCTCGCTCGCCCAGCGCTTGCCTCTTGCCTCGCTAAAAAATCTCGCTTTCGTCGGCAACGTGCCGCACGGATTGCCGCGCGACCTGCTCACGCCAAGCCTCAATGGCCGCGGCGGCTATCTGGCCTTCCTCGGCCGCATTGCGCCGGAAAAGCGCGTGGATCGCGCCATCGAGATCGCGCGTGCCGTCGGCCTACCCCTCAAGATCGCGGCCAAGGTCGACCGCGTGGACGAGGAACACTTCCGCGCCACGATCGAGCCGATGCTACGACAGCCGGGCATCGAGTACGTGGGCGAGATCGACGACCGCGCCAAGAGCAGGTTCCTGGGCGGCGCGCGGGCCCTGCTGTTTCCCATCGATTGGCCGGAACCCTTCGGGCTCGTTATGATTGAGGCCATGGCCTGCGGCACACCTGTGCTGGCTTTCGACGGCGGCTCGGTCCGCGAGGTGATCGACCCCGGCGTCACCGGCTATGTGGTGGGCAGCGTCGGCGAGGCCATCTGCAAGATCGGCAGCGTGCTGGCGCTGGAGCGCTCGCAGGTGCGCCGGCGCTTCGAGGAAAGGTTCACCTCCACCCGCATGACGCGGGACTATCTCAACATCTACGCGTCGCTCATCGAGAAGCGCGCGGGCGCCGCGAGAGCGCGCGTGAGCCCGCTGCTCGTCGCCAAGG
>JAFMSC010000102.1 GCA_017353825.1 Hyphomicrobiaceae bacterium
CGGGGGAAGCGGCCGGCCGCAGCCGCTACTTCAGATAGGGGCAGAGCTTCTTCTCGCCTGAGTGGGTGGTGTAGAGCCCCGTCTTCCAATCAAACGAGCGGAATTTCTCAGCACACAGCTCACGCGGGTCACCGCTGTCCTCGGGCGCAGGCCCATCGTAGACATCCTCGTCATAGCCATACCCAGGGGCATACCCCGGGGCATTGTAGGCCTCCGCCGCGAGCAGCCCGCCGATGATGCCGATGCCGAGGCCGACGCCGAAGCCCCCGTGACCGTGATGGTGGTGGAACCCGTGCCCACCGAAATGCTCGCGGCCGCCCACCTTGATCACGGCGCTCCGGGTCGGCGCCTTGGCAACGCTCGCCGGCATCGGCGCTGCTGGGGCCGCCGCCGCCGAGGCAACAGGCGCTGCGACCATCGCCAACGCAACTGCCCCGACCAACCGTGTTCTCCACTCTTGCATGCGCAAGCTCCTTTCAACCCCGTTCAGCGTGGACGTAAGGTTTGGGGTAACGCCCAACGCCCTCAGAAACACGACGCCCGCACGATATGTTACAACGTTCAACACAGTCCTGACCCGTCGGACCGGGGGCTGAGCTTTACGACGTACCGGGTTGCCCGCATGCGGCATCGCATCCACCGTGGCGCAGTTGCTGCAGTGTGCGCTCCGTGCTATGCGCGGGCTGGCGCTCTGGGAGGCGCCGGTGGCGGCGCTGCGGCTCTTTGCTTGGACGTGCGGCTGTGGGGCGAGGCCGCAACCGTTCATCCATTGTTCCTGGCATTGTTCCTGGGCGCGAGCTTATCCAGTGGCAACCAACGAACCGATGATGGCGAGCATGGCAGGCCGCTACGCGGCAGCCTTGTTCGACCTAGCCAAGGAGGACCGGCATCTGCCGCAGGTGGAGGCCGATCTTGCGGCCTTCCAGTCCATGCTTGATCAAAGCGCGGACCTGCGACGCCTGGTGCGCAGCCCCGTCATCTCCGCCGACGACCAGGCCAAGGCGCTCAATGCCATCCTGGCCAAGGCGGGCTTGTCCTCTCTCACCGCCAACTTCTTGCGGCTGATCGCCCGCAACCGCCGCCTGTTCGCCGTCGCCGACATGATCCGCGATTTCCGCGCGCTGGTGGCGCGTGAGCGCGGCGAGGTGAAGGCCGACGTGGCGAGCGCCCATCCGCTGACGCCCGATCAGCTGACGGCGCTCAAAGATATGCTGCGCGTGCAGATCGGCAAGGACGTGCAGGTCAATACCCGCGTCGATCCGGCCCTGCTCGGAGGCCTGATCGTCAAGGTCGGTAGCAAGATGATCGATAGTTCCCTGCGCACCAAGCTCAACAATCTCAAAGTCGCGATGAAAGGTTTAGGCTGATGGACATTCGCGCCTCAGAGATCTCCTCGATCCTCAAGGAGCAGATCAAGAACTTCGGCAAGGAGGCCGAGGTTTCCGAGATCGGCCAGGTGCTGTCCGTCGGCGACGGCATCGCCCGCGTCTACGGCCTCGACAACGTGCAGGCCGGCGAGATGGTTGAGTTCCTCGGCGGCATCCGTGGCATGGCGCTGAACCTCGAGGCCGACAACGTCGGCGTCGTCATCTTCGGCGACGACCGCACCATCAAGGAAGGCGACACCGTCAAGCGAACCGGCGCCATCGTGGAGGTGCCGGTGGGCAAGGGGCTGCTCGGCCGGGTGGTGGACGCGCTCGGCAATCCGCTCGACGGCAAGGGACCCATCAAGACCGACACGCGCATGCGCGTGGACGTGAAGGCGCCCGGCATCCTGCCGCGCAAGTCCGTGCACGAGCCGATGGCCACCGGCCTCAAGGCCATCGATGCGCTCATCCCCATCGGCCGCGGCCAGCGCGAGCTGATCATCGGCGACCGCCAGACCGGCAAGACCGCCGTCATCCTCGACACATTCCTCAATCAGAAGCCTCTCAACGAGTCCAAGGACGAGAGGGTCAAGCTCTACTGCGTCTACGTCGCGGTGGGCCAGAAGCGGTCAACCGTGGCCCAGTTCGTGAAGGTGCTGGAGGAACGCGGGGCGCTCCCCTACTCCATCGTTGTCGCCGCCACCGCTTCCGACCCGGCGCCAATGCAGTTCCTTGCGCCGTTCGCCGGTTGCGCCATGGGCGAATACTTCCGCGACAACGGCATGCACGCCGTGATCGCCTACGACGACCTCTCCAAGCAGGCCGTCGCCTACCGCCAGATGTCGCTGCTCCTGCGCCGCCCGCCGGGTCGGGAGGCCTACCCCGGTGACGTGTTCTACCTCCACTCCCGCCTGCTGGAGCGGGCCGCCAAGCTCAACGAGGCGCACAAAGCGGGGTCGCTCACGGCGCTTCCCGTGATCGAGACCCAGGCCAACGACGTGTCGGCCTACATCCCCACCAACGTCATCTCGATTACCGACGGCCAGATCTTCCTGGAGACGGACCTCTTCTACCAGGGCATCCGCCCGGCGGTGAACGTGGGCATCTCGGTGTCGCGCGTGGGCTCCTCGGCGCAGATCAAGGCCATGAAGCAGGTTGCTGGCCGCATCAAGGGCGAGCTGGCGCAATACCGCGAGATGGCGGCCTTCGCCCAGTTCGGCTCCGACCTCGACGCCGTCACGCAGCGCCTGCTGGCCCGCGGCGCCCGCATGACCGAGCTCTTGAAGCAGCCGCAGTTCTCGCCGCTCAAGGTGGAAGAGCAGGTGGTCGTGATCTTCGCCGGCACGCGCGGCTATCTCGACCCGCTGCCGGTGAATGCGGTGTCCAAGTTCGAGGCCCAGCTCCTGCGCCACCTGCGCGAGAGCCACCCCGACATCCTCAGCGACATCGCCACCAAGACCGAGATCACCGCCGACACCGAGAAGCGCCTGGTCGGCGTCCTCGACGCCTTCGCCAAGACCTTTGCGCCATAGCTCCCCTCTCCCCGCAAGCCAGGAGACGGAGACGAGGGACAGACGATAGGGAGGGCCAATGCCGAGCCTTAAAGATCTGCGCAACCGCATCTCCTCCGTCAAGGCGACGCGGAAGATTACCAAGGCGATGCAGATGGTCGCCGCGGCCAAGCTGCGCCGCGCCCAGGAAGCCGCTACCGCCGCTCGCCCCTACGCGGAACGCATGGATGCGCTGCTCGGCAACCTCGGCCGCCGCGCCAACCCTGCCAATGCCCCCAAACTGCTCGTGGGCACGGGCAAGGACGAAACGCACCTCATGATCGTCATGACCGCCGAACGCGGCCTGTGCGGCGGCTTCAACGCCAACATTGCCAAGCTCGCCCGCGCCGACGCGGTTCGCCTGCGCGCCGAGGGCAAGACCGTGAAGATCGTCACGGTCGGCCGCAAGGGCGCCGACAACCTGCGCCGCGACTGGGGCAGCCGCATCATCGACCGCGTCGACCTACGCGGAGCCAGGCAGATCACGTTTGCCGTCGCCAGCGGGATCGCCCAAAAGGTCCTCGCGCTGTTCGACGCCGGCGAGTTCGACGTGGCCACGCTCTATTTCTCCGAGTTCAAGTCGGTGATCACGCAGAAGCCCACCGCCTTGCAGCTGATCCCCGCCAAGATCCCAGAGGGCGCCGCCGCCACGGCGGGGGCGCAGGCGGCCTACGAGTTCGAGCCCGACGAGAACGAGATCCTGGCCGAGCTGCTGCCCCGCAACCTCGCCGCCCAGGTCTACCGAGGGCTCCTGGAGAACGCCGCCTCCGAGCAGGGTGCGCGCATGAGCGCCATGGACAACGCTACGCGCAACGCCGGCGACATGATCGACAAGCTCACCCTCAACTACAACCGCACCCGCCAGGCCATGATTACCAAGGAGCTCATCGAGATCATCTCCGGCGCCGAGGCCCTGTGACGCATCTGACAAAGAGAAAGAGGTCGAAGGAGGCTCCTGGGGCCTTGCAAGCGCCGGCATCACCAAAGCGATCGAGAACATGGCTCGCGCATGCTGCGCCGTCTTGGGGCTTCGCAGGAGGGAGGGGCGTCGACTTGCGGGATGATGTTGCAGGATAAATGAATGTCGTCACTCGAGCAGCACGCCGGGAAGGTATTTAGTCATCGGGGCCAGGTCGTGGCCCTGCTTGGAATGCTCTACCGGGGCACGGACCCCTTCCATGAGCGATTGGGCCGTCAAGCGCCGCCTCGATTGGGCGAGGCATGAGGATGTAGGTTGAGCACGTCGCAAGCACTTAGCTTGTAGGTTGGGTTGACCCCGGCGCAACCCGGGCAGACCCAACGCACGGCAGAGAAAAGGCACGTTCGCAGGAAGAAGGCCCCCGCAGGAAACAAGAGTTTCGCAGGAAGAAGAGTGATGGCAACCAACAAAGTCGGTAAAGTTCGCCAGGTCATGGGCGCCGTGGTGGACGTGCAGTTCGAGGATCACTTGCCCGAGATTCTCAACGCGCTGGAGACCAGGAACCAGGGCAGCCGGCTGGTGCTTGAGGTGGCCCAGCACCTGGGCGAGAACTCGGTGCGCACGGTGGCCATGGACTCCACCGAAGGCCTCACCCGCGGCCAAGAGGTCACCGACACCGGCCAGCCGATCGCCGTGCCGGTGGGCGACGAGACCCTGGGGCGCATCATGAACGTCATCGGCGAGCCGGTGGACGAGGCGGGCCCCATCAAGACCGCTGCCAAGCGCGCCATCCACCAGCCGGCCCCGCCGTTCATCGAGCAGTCGACGGAGGCGCAGATCCTCGTCACCGGCATCAAGGTGGTGGACCTGCTGGCGCCCTACGCGAAGGGCGGCAAGATCGGGCTGTTCGGCGGCGCCGGCGTCGGCAAGACGGTGCTCATCATGGAGCTGATCAACAACGTCGCCAAGGCGCACGGGGGCTACTCGGTGTTCGCCGGCGTCGGCGAGCGCACGCGCGAGGGCAACGACCTCTACCACGAGATGATCGAGTCCAAGGTCAATATCGACCCGAAGAAGGCCGGCAGCGCCAAGGGCTCCAAGTGCGCGCTGGTCTACGGCCAGATGAACGAGCCGCCCGGCGCCCGCGCCCGCGTCGGGCTGTCGGGGCTGACGGTCGCGGAATACTTCCGCGACCAGGGCCAGGACGTGCTGTTCTTCGTGGACAACATCTTCCGCTTCACCCAGGCGGGCTCGGAGGTGTCGGCGCTGCTCGGCCGCATCCCCTCCGCCGTGGGCTACCAGCCGACCCTTGCCACCGACATGGGCGCCCTGCAGGAGCGCATCACCACCACCCAGAAGGGCTCCATCACCTCGGTGCAGGCCATCTACGTGCCGGCGGACGACCTCACCGACCCGGCGCCGGCCACCTCCTTTGCCCACCTCGACGCCACCACCGTGCTGTCGCGTGACATCGCCGCCAAGGGCATCTACCCTGCGGTGGACCCGCTCGAGTCGAACTCGCGCATGCTGCAGCCTAGCATCGTGGGCGAGGAGCATTATCAGGTGGCGCGGGCGGTGCAGGAAACCCTGCAGCGCTACAAGTCCCTGCAGGACATCATCGCGATCCTCGGCATGGACGAGCTCTCGGAGGAGGACAAGCTGACGGTGGCGCGCGCGCGTAAGATCGAGCGCTTCCTGTCCCAGCCGTTGCACGTCGCCGAGGTGTTCACCGGTGCGTCCGGCAAGCTGGTCAGTTTGGCCGATACCATCAAAGGGTTCAAAGGGTTGTGCGCCGGCGACTACGACCACTTGCCGGAACAGGCGTTCTATATGGTCGGCACTATCGAAGAGGCCGTCGCCAAGGCCGAGCAGTTGGCCGAGGCGGCATAACCAAAGAGGGAAGCGTCAATGCCCACCGACAAACCGGGTGCTGAGTTCGGAAGCTGTTGTGAGAGACTGAAGGACGCGCTGACCAACGAGGACTTCGAGCCCCTGTTCGCGGTCGATGAGGCGGGTGTGCTCTACATGTCGGTCGGGCTGATCGACGCCGAGGGCGAGGATGAGGCCAACATGGTCGATCACCCCGTCTACTTCTGCCCGTTCTGCGGCACCAAGCTGCAGACCGAGGAGGAGGTCGAGGCGAAGCTCAACGCCGAGGCTGCCTAGGAGTTTCGCCCGTTATCCCGGCTCTGATCGGCGCTGGCCTTTAGCTCGCGCCGCTCCGACCGGGATGACGGGCAAGGGTCGCTTAACGGTGTCAAACCCTCCGGGTCTGACACCCTCGCAAGGACGCAGACAGGACGCAGATATGGCCGGCACGTTCAAGTTCGAGCTGGTGACACCGGAGCGCATGGTCCTTTCGGAGGACGCCGCCGGGGTGATCGTGCCCGGCATGGAGGGCGAGTTCACCGTGCTTGTCGGCCATGCGCCTGTGGTCTCCACGCTGCGCCCGGGGGTGGTCGATGCCACTTTGAGCGACTCCCGCAAGGTACGCGTGTTCGTCAAGGGCGGCTTCGCCGAGGTCGATTCCGAGCGCGTGATCGTACTCGCCGAGCGCGCCCTCGACCTGGAGGCCACCGACGCGGCCGGCATCGCCTCCGAGCTGCAGACGGCCGAGGCCGAGCTCGCCGCCGCGACCACCGATACCGCCCGCCTCGCGGCTAACTCCGCCGTCGAGCGCCTCCGCGCCTTGCAGCGCTGAGGCTTGCCCGCGCCGGAACGCCCGTGATCGGGCGGGACTGGGATCAACTGGGGATCAGAGGTCCCCTCCCTCCTTGAGGTCGAGCCAACAATCCCTCGGGGTGCGCGCTCACGCGGCGATGGCTCTCCTGCGAGCTTACTCCTCGGCGTCCGTGCCGGGCTCGTTTGCCACCGCTTCGGCCAATCGCTTGTCTGCAAACTCGCGCAAGTCCGGCGCCCTGTTGAAGAAATCCTCCAGCGTGTTGGGAGCGCGCAACATGAGAGCGGGCGGGTAGATGCGCATGCGCGCACCGATATAGTTCACATCCCGGGTTCGGGAGCGCTCCTCAATCCAATGCGCCGCTCCGGCAAGCAGAAGCGGAATGGTACACGCGATGAGCGCGGCGCGGCTCGCTTGGAGGTTCGAGGCGTGCCTCAAATGCAGAAACAGCATGGAGGCCAGAGCGACCGCGCCAATCCAGGTATAGCGACCCGATGAGGGGGGCACTGCGAACAGGAAGCCGGCCAAGTCGGCGAGGCCATTGACGGCAACGAAGACCGCGGACACCCCGAGAAAGATGCCGAAGTGGCGAAGCCAACTCCACCGGCCCTGCATCACGCGCGACAACAGCCCCCAGATCGCCACCCAGCCGGCCGCAACCGCCGCAGCGAGCGACATCGACGTGACGATACTGATGGCCAGGTCGCGCGGCGCGCCGAGCCAGCAAGCGTAGACCACTTGCGCCGCAGTCGCGAGCGCCGCTATGCCCGCGATCCAGGCCGGGCGCCGCTCCAACGGCGACGTTGGCATCGCGTAGGGCCGTTCGGGATCCAGGCGCTCATGGGCGGTACGCACCCGCAGACGGGTTCGTCCGACTTGCAGCGTGCTGTCGGGCAGCTCCAGGCTCTGGGCATTGCGCCATGGTTTGCCGCCCACGACAAGTCCGTTCAACGATCCGAGGTCGGTCGCGAAGAGGCGGCCGTCGTCCGCGACCTCCACCGAGGCATGCAGCGCGGCGGCGTGCGGGTCGTCCAGCGTCACGTCGGCCTCGAGGCTGCGCCCGATGGTGAAGGCCCGGCCCGCATTGAGCTCTACACGTTGACGCCACTCGACGCGCCCGTTGCCATCGAGGCCCTCGACGATGACGCGCTCGGCGCTCATCCTCTCCACTCCATGGCCTCCACATAGCGCCGGATGAATTTCATGCCGGGTTCGAATTCCACGCCGTAAATGTCGAGATGGCTGGCATAGCCCTGCTTCGGGCTGTTCAAGCTGTTGACGCGCACCGTGAAATCGTAGAGGCGCTCAAACCTGCGGTAGCGGCGCGCGCACACCAGCAGACTGGCATCGAAGCCCTTGAGGCCGACGATGTGATCCTGGCACGCGTAGGGGCCGACATGCCGCAACGTTCCATAACGGCCCGTCGCCTGGGTGAGCCCTGAGAGCCGATTGGTAAAGCGCAAGGCATCGAGCCGGTCGGTGGTCAGGACGTAGTGCGCGTATTTGAGGTCGCCGCTGTAGAGGCCCTGCTGAATGTAGAGTCCGGCCTTGGCCTCGCAGCGGACTTGGACCATCTGCACGGGATCGTCGGTCTCAGCGTTGCCCGACGCGTTGCAGTTGATGAAGGGCGCGATCTTGTCGGGCAAGATGTAGCCGGCAACGGCCTGCGTCTTCATGGCCCCGTTGAGCGCGCCGAGCAGGTCGGTCGAGTGGGCCAGCATCTGGGCTGCCGCCTCCCGCTTCAACTCAAGGTCGGAGAGCGGACTGATGGACCGGTCGCGCAGCGCCCGAACGTGCGCCACCGGTACAAGGAAGCTCACCAGCTGCTCGAAGCGATAGCCCGACACGTTGACGCCGATCACCTCGCCTGCCGCATCCAACCCGGGGCCGCCGGACATGCCAGCATTGATCGCCCCAGAGTAGTGGATGCGCGGCTCGAAGGAATCCTCGACCTTGCCGTTGGAGATGCCCTCGGTGATGGTGAGCCCGACATCCAAGGGAAAGCCGACGGAGTAGGCGCGGTCGCCCTTGACCGTCGACGAAGGCTGGAGCTCGAGCGGTGGAGGCTCATAGCCGGCGGCGCGCACCAGCGCCAGGTCGTGGCGGACATCCACCGCGAGCACGGATAGCGGGCCCGTCTGCCCGTCCGCCGTACAGTATTCTAGCCGGTACTTGCCGGGGTGCTGCACCCGCTCGGCCACCACGTGGTAGTTGGTGATGAAGACGCCGCCTTCCTTCACGGCGAAGCCGGTGCCGTGCGAGGCCTGGGCGGTATTGGCGCCGAAGAAGCTCTTGATCTGTACGACCGCGGGCCGCACGCGCGTGAGCACCTCGCGCGCGCCCTGTGAGGATGCGGGGGTGACCGTATTGAGCGGCGTGGCCGGGGGTTGGGCCTGCGCGGGCAGGGGAAATGCCAGCACCAGGCCGGCTATCAACGCACGACGAAACATTCCCCCTCCATCAAATTGCGTCCTTCCAATCAACACATCAGCCCGCAACTTGCCCCGACACTGCCGCGCGGACGATCCTCGCCCACCGCCCGCGACCGCTTCTGTCAAGGACGCGCGAGGGGGACGCTACACCGCGGCAGCCCCCTCCTTGCCGGCGATCTTGAGCGCGAACGCGTAGTCGAGGGCGATCTCGCGCAGCGCCTCGAAGCGGCCCGAGGCGCCACCGTGGCCGGCCTCCATGTTGGTCCTGAGCAGGATCAGGTTGCCGCTCATGTTGCGGGCGCGCAAGCGCGCGATCCACTTGGCCGGCTCCCAGTAGGTCACCCGCGGGTCGGTGAGTCCGCCGTAGGCGAAGATGTGCGGATAGGCCTTTGCCGCCACGTTGTCGTAGGGCGAATACGAGCGGATGATATCGAAGTCCTCTTTGGAAGTGATGGGGTTGCCCCATTCGGGCCACTCCGGCGGCGTCAGCGGCAGGCTGCCGTCCAGCATGGTGTTGAGCACGTCCACGAACGGCACGTCGGCGATGATGCCGAGGAACAGGTCGGGCGCCATGTTGGCGACCACGCCCATCAGCATGCCGCCCGCCGAACCGCCGTTGGCGACGATGCGGCCGCGCCCTGTGTAGCCCTGCTGTGCGAGATACTCGCCGGCGGCAATGAAGTCCGTGAAGGTGTTCACCTTCTTCGTGTGCTTGCCCTCCTTGTACCAGCGATAGCCCTTGTCCTTGCCACCGCGGATGTGGGCGATGGCCATCACGAAGCCGCGATCAACCAGGGACAGCCAGTTGGTCGAGAACGATGCCGGGATGGTGATGCCATAGGCGCCGTAACCGTAGAGCAGCAGCGGCGCCGAGCCGTCGAGCGGCGTGGTCTTGCGGTAGAGCACCGAGACCGGCACGCTCTCCCCGTCCGGAGCGGGCGCGAACAGGCGCCGGGTGACGTAGCGGGCGGGGTCGTGGCCGCTCGGCACCTCCTGGGTCTTGCGCAGCACGCGGGTGCGGTTGCCCATGTCGTAATCGTAGACCTGAAGGGGCGTGGTCATCGACGAGTAGGTGAAGCGCAGGGTTGTGGTATCGAACTCGTAGCCAGCGGACATGCCGAGCGCGTAGGCCCCCTCCTCGAAGGCGATGGCGTGCTCGGTGCCGCTCTCGACTTCACGCACGACGATGCGCGGCAGCCCGTCCTCCCGCTCCAGGCGCACGAGGTGACCGGCGAACGCCACGATGTCCAGGATCAGCCGGCCCGGCTTGTGCGCGACAATCTCGCGCCAGTTGGCGGGGCCGGGAGCCTCCAGTGGCGCCTCACAGATCCGGAAGTCCTCGGCCCCACCGGAGTTGGTAAGCACAATCAGGCGCTGGCCGTGGTGATCGACGGAGTATTCGTGGCCGAACCGGCGTTCGGCCACCACCCGCGGCGCGCTCTCGGGCTTGTCGGAGTCGATCAGGAAGAGCTCGTTGGTCTGGTGGTCGTGCGCGTCGATCAGCACGAAGCGGCCCGACTGGGTCTCATCGATGCCGACATAGAATCCACTATCCCGCTCCTGGTAGACGAGCACGTCGGCCTCTGCCGCCGTGCCGACGCGGTGCCGGTAGACCGACAGCGGGCGCTGGTGCTCGTCGAGGCGCACGTAGAACAGGGTTTTACCGTCGCTCGCCCACACCAGCGACCCGCGCGTGTCGGGGATCACCTCGGGCAGGTCGCGGCCGGTGGCAAGATCGCGGATGCGGACGGCGTAGAGCTCGGAGCCCTTTTCGTCGACCGCATAGGCCAACAGCCGGTGGTCGGGGCTGTGCACGGCCGCGCCGAGCTGC
>JAFMSC010000103.1 GCA_017353825.1 Hyphomicrobiaceae bacterium
CGCCCCGGCCTTGCCCAAGCCGCCCCAGCGTGGCAAAGCGGCAACGGTGGCTTGCGATTGGAGGCTGTGACCCGTGACGACCGCCGCGCCCGATCCGGCCAAGCCGGCCGCGACGGCGCCCCAGACCTCGACCAGGATGGCGTCGAGCCCGCCACCGCGGGCGCGGCTGTCCGTGGTCGTGCCCGGGCTCAACGAGGAACGGTCGATCCCGGCCCTGGTGGAGCGCCTGCGCCCGGTGCTTGAGGAGCTGGACCTCGACTGGGAGGTGATCTTCGTCGACGACGGCTCCAGCGACGGCACCATGGCCGTGCTGAGGGGGCTCAACGCGCGCGACCCGCGCTTCAAGGCCGTCTCGCTCAGCCGCAACTTTGGCAAGGAGATCGCGGCGGCGGCCGGGCTCACCTACGCGGATGGCGATGCGGCCGTGCTCATGGATGCCGACCTGCAGCACCCGCCCGAGGTGATCGGCGAATTCATCCAGCACTGGCGCAAGGGTGCCGACATGGTCTACGGCCGGCGCATCGACCGGGGTACGGACGGCTTGCTTCACCGCCTGTTCGCCCGGCTTTTCTATGCGGCGTTCGGCAGGCTCAGCGGCACCGTGCTGCCGGATGGGGCGGGCGATTTCCGCCTCCTCGACCGCAAGGCCATCCACGCCATGAACCGCATGGGCGAGCGCGTGCGCTTCAACAAGGGGCTCTATGCCTGGATGGGCTTCCGCACGGTGGGGGTGCCCTTCAGCGTACCGCCGCGCGCCAGCGGGCGCTCGCGTTGGCGCATCGGCACGCTCCTGCACTTTGCCATCGACGGGCTGGCTTCGTTCTCCACCGTGCCTCTCAGGGTGTGGTCGTACCTGGGGCTCGTCGTCTCCCTGTTCGCCTTCTGCTACGCCATGGTCATCCTGGTAAAGACGCTGATCTACGGCATCGACGTTCCTGGCTTTCCCACGCTCATCATCTCGGTGATGTTCTTCGCGGGCGTCCAGCTCATCTCGCTCGGCGTGCTCGGCGAATATCTCGGCCGCATGTACGAGGAGGTCAAGGGCCGGCCGTTGTTTCTGGTGGCCGAGGAGCTGGGGATCGAGCGCCATGCTCTTGGCACCAGCGATGCGGCAGGAGTGAATATTCGACGCGAACGGCCACAATAGATCGGTGTCTGCCAATGACCGCACCCAGGAAGACATTGCCGAGCCGCTTGCCGGGTCCCGATGAGATCGCGGTGATCAACGCCGGGGATCTCGTGCGTACACCGGTGCGGCCTGCCGACCTCCTGTTCGCGTTCGGCACCCGAACAAGCGTCGCCGAACACGTCGAAAGGGCCTACGAGCTTTGGCGCGACGGCTTTGTTCGCTTGGTCGATCGTGAGCGGCGGGTTTACCCCGGCTCCACTTCTCCGAGTGCACCGTCATCAAGGCCGAGATGGTGTTGCGCGGCATTCCGGTGATCTCATCCTTGGGCGCACGAGGCCACCAATGCGCGAGAACGTGACTTTCTCCCTCCCCATCATCGATGCCCACGTGGGCCTTACCAACTATCGGAGCGCGATCTGCCTGGGCAAAGTTTCAACCTCTCGGCGGTACCTCATGACCTTGCAGCGCCATTGGCCGGAGGTAGCGAAGATGCGGGTCACGGTCTCCTCTTTTGAGGCGCTGGTCCAGAGCCGGCATGCCGACCCCGGCATTGCGAGCGCGTATTCTTGCCGAGCGGGACAAAATCAAGCCCTCCGAGGCAAACGGCTGGATCGCCGAGTAGCCGGACTGATGCGATGATCATCCTCTGTGCCGACGACTACGCGCTGACGGAAGGGGTCGCGCGCGCAGTGGGGGAGCTGGCGGCGGCCCGGCGCATCTCGGCCACCAGCGCGCTTGTAACCACGCCCCACTGGCCAGCGATGGCGCCACGCCTCGTCGTGCATCGCGGGCGCGTCGCTGCGGGGTTGCATCTCAACCTGACGCTGGGCGGGCCCTTGGGGGCGATGCCCCGGTTCGCGCCGCAGGGCGTCTTGCCGAAGCGCCATGCCGTTGTCGCTCAGGCCTTGTCGGGCCTGCTCCCTCGACGGGAGATCATGGCCGAGATGGAGCGACAGCTCGATGCCTTCGAGCGGCACCTGGGGTTTGCGCCCGACCACATCGACGGGCACGAGCATATGCACGCGCTGCCGGGTATCCGTGGCTGCCTGTTCGCAGTGGTGGCGCGGCGTTATCCGGGCGTGAAGCCGCTCATCCGCGACCCCTCCGACAGCTGGAACGCGATCCTGGCGCGCCGGGCTGCGCTCGGAAAGGCCATGGCGGTGGCGACGCTGGCATCGGGCTTCGGCGCGGGTGCGCAGCGGCGCGGGATACCCACCAACACGGGCTTCTCGGGGTTCTCGCGCTTTGACATGAGCGAGCCCTATGCGCAGGAGCTGGCGCGCGCCCTCATCGAGCCGGGGCCCTGCCACATCGTCATGTGCCACCCCGGCCATGCCGACGCCAAGCTTGCCGCCATCGATCCCGTGGTGGAGCGGCGGCGCATGGAGTACGAGGCGCTCATGCGCGATCTTTCGCTGGTGGAGGGCCTTTGGCGCCCCACGCGCGGTCCCGACGGGCCGCCCGTCGATTGGACGCAGGTGGCAGCACCGGCAGGAGCGGCAAACCCGGCATGAGCAGCAGATGGAGCAACGCCATCCCCGGCGGCCAGCACCCGCTTCAGCACGGCCTCGGCTTCCTGCTCTCAGGCAGCATGGCCTTCGTCGTCGACATTGGCGGGCTCAAGCTCCTGCAGATCTTTTTCGGCGTTCATCCGCTGCTGGCGCGCGTCGCCTCCCTTTCCTGCGCGCATGTCGCAGGATGGCTCTCGCACCGCCGCTTCACGTTCCGCCTGACGACACCGCCCACGTGGGCGGAGTTCATACGCTATGCCGGCGTACAATCGACGATTACGCTGGTGATCAACTACGGTATTTACTGGCTGATCTTAGCGTTGCTGAGGCCCGAAACCGAGCCGGTCCTCGCGGCGATTGCCTCATCCGGCATCGCCATGTTCTTCTCCTACTTCGGCATCCGTTTCGGCGCCTTCCGCCAGCACCGCCCGGCGCCCACCAATGATCCGTGAAGCCATGACGGCCATGACGGACCCCCTGGCTCACACTTCTTAGCGGCGGTAGGGGAAGCAGCGGGCGGGGTCGAGGGTGAGGCCGTAATGCTTACCGAGCGTGCGGATGGCCTCGCCGTGCTCGGGATAAGGGTCGGAGTTGTCTACGCCGACAATGATCGGCTTGAACGACCGCTCGTCCTTGCCGAGCGGGGGGAGCATGGCCGTCACCAGCGCCTTGCCCTCGGCATCGCGCAGGGTAAGGAACAGCGGCATCACGCGCTGGATATGCGCCTTGAGGCCGATGTTCTGCTCGATGTAGGGGGCCGCGCGCGGCGGCACGTAGCTTCTCGCCGCCTGCTCGTAGTACTGCTTGAAGAACTTCTCCACGGCGTGGTTCATGGCCCGGGACTCGAGGGCGGCTTCGCCCTCGGTCTCGATGCGGAACCATGCCTTGGGCGGGGCATCGCACACGAATTGCATCGTCCGCTCCTGACGGGTGGGTCTCGTCTGGCGATATGGGGTCCGGAAGAGGGAAGTGTAGGTCAATTCCGCGGTCCAGCCTGCCACGCAATTGCGACCAGGACTGGGCGTGGTGAGCCCAAGGACCGGCGAGGTGCGCGCGGGTGGTGAGCCTAATCGAGCTTCGCCGCTGTCCGGCGCGAAGGGTCCGTGGAGGGGAGATTTTGGACTTGACGTGGCCAGGCGGGATGCCGGAGCGAGGGGGCTGCCGTTCAAGAGCCAGCCGGGAGCATTGCAGAACGCTCTTTAGAGGCCCCGCCAATCCGCAGAGTTGCCCTCGAAGCCCGCAATGGGCAAGCAGAGCACGCGACAGCGGAAAAAAGGGGGCACGGCGTGCCGTGCTCCCCGCCGGCTCACGGCCGGTGATGCTCGTTCACTTGCTGGTCGGCGCCTTCTTGATTTTTTTCATGATGGTCTTCTTCTTCGTGGCGGCGACCGCCTCGTCCGATCCCATCACGACAGGCACAACGACGGCTGCGCTGAAAGCGGCGAGCATGGCTGCGATGATCAGTTTCTTCACGGGTGTTCTCCGTTGTTCCACCACGGACCGAAGATCCGCCAGCTTGGATTGTCGAGGCAATCCGGGCGATTGCTGAGGAGTGTCGGGATTACTCCCGTATACAGCGTTCACGCGCCCGACGCCCGGGGCAGTCGGGGGGCGGTGGTAAGCTTATCGTGGGTTGTTCGACAGCTGCCCGCGCAGGCAGTTGATCAAGACGCGAGCTTCCCGTACAGTCCCGGCCTTTCGTGGCACAAGCCGAGGTGCTTGGGGGCTTGAGGGCGGCTGCGTTGAGTCTCGTTGGTAGCGGTATACCGACAGAACTCCCGACGGCGTGGATGCGTCGCGAGGGGGGGGAGTTGGCCGATGGCACACTCGAGGCCGTGCACGAGCCCACGGCCAGGGTGATCCAGCAGCTGAGACAAGCGCGCGTGAGGCTCGAACGCGCTGCGGCACCGGAGCTGCGCCTGTCCCCTGCCATCCGAGCCCTGTGGCGCACCGAGATGCGGCTCGATCGCCCGCTTCGGGTGGCCATCTACGGGGAGATGAACGCTGGCAAGTCCTCGCTGGCTAACCTGCTGGCCGGAATAGAGAGCTTGCCGACCGCAGTCATTTCCAACACACGCATTCCCACGCTGCTCTACCACGCTGACGAGCCGGAGATCTGGATGGTCGAGGAGGACGGCAGCAAGGAGCGCTTGCGCAGCGACAACATCGTTCCGCGCCGATCAATCTTTCGTGTTGAAGTGGGCCTGCCGACGCGACGTCTGCGCGCCATGCAGATTTTGGACCTACCGGGCCTTTCCGATCCAAGGATCGGCGGCGCCCCGGTCGATCTCACCGCCCACCAGGTGGACGCCGCCATCTGGTGCACCATGAGCACCCAAGCCTGGAAGGAGAGCGAGCGGACCGCCTGGAGCATGCTCTCGCCGCGGCTTAATGCCCGCGGTGTGCTGGTGGCCACCCATCGCGACCTGCTGGCCCAGCCCAGCGACCCGCGCAAGCTCTTAGTGAGGTTGCGCGCGGAGGCGGGCACGTCCTTCACCAGCATCGTGCTCCTGTCGACGCTCGAAGCCATCGCCGTGATGGGCAGGGAACGGCGGGGCCTGGCCGGAGCTACCTGGATCGCCAGCGGCGCGGAGGCGCTGGAGACCGCGCTTGGGTCGCTGCTGCTGAGCCTGCGCGAGCAGCGGGCCGCCGCGGCGCTGCGCATGACGAGCCGGATCGCCCAGCGCGCGCTTCAGCGCATCGACAACAACAGGGGCGCCGCTTCTAGGGCGGCCCTGTAGCGGCCAGCGGCGGCCGGTGCGCCAGACCCCGTCAACCGGCGCGAAGCGGCATCAGGGGGCCTTCAGGTTTGGGCCGCTGGCGCCCGACCGTAAGTTGACGCATAATCGGGGGCCATCGGGAATTGGGTCTGCCGCAGCCAACCCACTTTTGCCGCAATCTACAGCGCATCGTGGAACGGCCCTGCCGAGAGGGGTGGTAAAGTCTCGCATGCCTCCAAGGTGGGAGCAGCAAACGCTCGAACTTGGAGGAACAGGGGTTTTTTCCATCGGTGCAAAGACGAGCGGACTAGCCGAGCTAACGCGTTCGGGCGGCCAGGCTACTTTAGTCTGGGGGGATGGATACAATGTTGAAGTCGATTGTGAACACAGCTTGGCCCAAACGCCTGCTGACGATGTTGACTTGTGCCGTGGGCTTTGCGGCGTTCCTGCGCTCCGACGATGTGGTCGCCCAGACCTGCGGCACCGAGCACACCATTAAGGAAGGTGAGACGCTCGCGCAGATCGCGGCCCGAATCTACGGCAACCCGACCCAGTGGACGATGATCTTCTACGCCAACCAGGACCGCCTCGGCGGCAACATCTCAATGCTGGTGCCAGGGCTGTCGCTGCGGCTGCCGTGCCTCGGCGGAACGCAGACTACGCCTGCGCCTGCGCCTGCGGCCGCGGTAGCGCCGGCGCCGAGTGCCGATCCAGCCGTAGCGGTGGCGCCCCCAGGGTCCGAACCGCAGTTCGTCATCTCCTCGCTCCTGCACCGAGTGGAATTCCTGACCGCCGACGGCTTTGCCCCCTACACGGGTCGGTCGCTGGAAGGTGGCGGCATGCTCACCCAGATCATCAGCTCGGCCATGCAGCTCGTTAAGGATGAGTCCAAGGGCCGCTTCGATTACGGGATCTCCTGGGTCAACGACTGGGCCGCCCACTTGAACCCGCTGCTGTTGACGCGTGCGTTCGATGTCGGCTTCCCCTGGGCGCGGCCTGACTGCGAAGGCGCGGCCACCCTCGACCAGAGTTCGCAGTTCCGCTGCCAACGCTTCTTCTTCTCCGACCCGCTCTACGAGGTGCTCACAGGCCTGTTCGTGCGCAACAACTCGAAGGTGAAGTCGCTGCGGCGGGAGGAGATCTCCGGCATGACGCTATGCCGACCAGCCGGCTATCCGGTCCACGAGCTCGACCAGGACGGCCGCAACTGGGTGAAGGACAGAATCGTCACTCTGATACGCCCGCCCTCGGTGGATGAGTGCTTCCGGCTGCTCGACACCGGCGCCGTCGATGGCGTGGTGGAGGCCGAGCTGGCGGGGCGCGCGAGCATCACATCGCTGGGGCTTACCGGCAAGGTCCGCATGCTCGACCAGCCGGTGGCGCTCACCACCTACCACGCGCTGGTGTCCAAATCGCACCCGCACGCGCGTACGATCCTCTACTATATCAACAGCGCACTGGAAAAGCTGCGCGAAAGGGGCGAGTACGACCGCATAATCGAGCGCCATCTCGGACGCTTCTGGGAAGCACAGGTCACGCCCAACGCCACCCTCGGCAACACGCCGGCGAGCAGCGACAAGAGTGTGACCCCCAGCACGCCGCCCGAGACCGAGGCACCTTCGGCACTCGCCAGCGGCAACGACCCGAAGGCCAAGACTGACTCGGCCAGCAAGATTGACTCGGCCAAGAAGTCGCCCTGAGCCTTGAGGGCATGTGAGAGGGGATGTCAGGAATCCAGGCGGCCCGCCGGGGTCGAGGGCCAATCGATCTCAGCTGGTCAGGCCCGAGTTTGTCAGGCCCGAGTTTGTCAGGCCCGAGCGGAACCTCGCCTATCCTCCTCGCTCATTGCCGCATCGTGCCGATAATGCGCTCCAGCGACACGCTGTCGGCCACCAGACCGTCGCGCACCGCGGCGGCGTACCAGGCCCGGTACCAGCGCTCGGCCTCCTTAACGTTGGCGGATGCATCGGCTCCCGGCAGGGCCGTCAGCACATTGGGGTCGTACGCCCGCGCCAGATCCCAGGCGGCATCGGGGGAGCCCTGGTCGGCCAGGGCGAGCAGTTTCTCCCGCGCGGCCCGCACCTGCCCTTTGGCCATCAGCCCGCGTGCGTCCACCAGAGCGGCGTTGACCTCGCGCTCCTTCACCGGGTCAAGTCGCGGCAGCATGGCCGCCGGCAGCTTCGGCTCAGGGGCCGCCGCCGTCACCCTGGCGACGCCGGCGGGCTTGGGGTTCGATGCCGTATCGGTGCGCGCGTTGAAGCCCACAACCAGCGCCATGCCAAGGATGCCCGTCGCCGTCACCACGATCATCGCGGCGCCCACCGCCACGGCCCGGCCGTGCTGACCAACCCCCCCACGCTCCGTCTCGGCGGACTCGTCCTCGGTTTCAATGCGCTGCAGGCCTTGGAGGACCGCCTTGACCTCGCTCAGCTTGGGATCTTTTCTGCGCAAACGACCCATGTCCGCTAACCAAGCGCCGCCGCATGCCGAACGTGCTCACCCAAAATCTGGTCGGGAAGGTGGCCGCAGGCCCGTTGCAGAGGATGACAGATAGATTTCCTCGGATGAGTGACAAGCCGTCCTCACTTCTGCCGCACTCTGCCCTATACCGGCTTGCACCCGTTGTCCGCCCGTCGTGCACACTCCTCCATGACAACAGCTTTAGGGTGTATCGGCCCCTTTCCGGCCCCTGGCCGATCCGCTAGCCGATCCGCTGGCCGATCCGTTCGCAGGCTATGCCGAAGCGTCCGCCGGCCCGTCGATTGTCGCTGCAGACGCCGCGCGAATAGTGCACAATAGCCCGGGCAAAGCTGGCCGACAGGATGCTGTCACTGGGTTGAAAGAACCATCCGCTCTCACGACCGCGGCCTCATCAGACCGATCGCGGCGGGGGAGTCCTGCAGGGGGAGGCCGTGTCAAATCCATCACAGGACAATCGCGCTGGGAATCCGGCGCCGGAAGCGGGCGCAAATTCCGGCGCGCGGCTATTTGCGACGCGCCAGATCGGCGCCGAACTGGAAACGATGCGCCGCGAGCTGGTGGCCTGCGGACGCGAATTGCAGGCGGCCAGACCGTTCCGCGGCGGTTCCTTCGTCGACGACATGCTGCGGTTGCTTGCCAAACTGACCTGCCGGATCGCCGTCATCGGCCAGGTCAAGGCGGGCAAGAGCACCTTCATCAACGGCCTGGTGCGCAGCCCGGGCCTGCTGCCGACCGATGTCAACCCTTGGACGACGGCCGTCACGCACCTGCACTTCGCGCGTGCGGACGCCCCGGCGAACATTGCCGCCGAGTTTACGTTCTTCGATTCGAACGAGTGGGAACGACTGGCGCGCGGCGGCGGCCACATCCGCGAGCTCACTGAGCGCCTGGTGCCGGGCTTCGAGCCGGAATTGTTGCAGAAGCACGTCGATGCCATGCGACGCCGCTCCGAGGAGCGCCTCGGCAACACGCTGCGCACCCTGCTCGGCAAGAAGCACTCGTTCCCCTCGATCACCAAGGAGGTCTTGGAGCGCTACGTGTGCTCCGGCCTGCCCAGCTCAGGCACCGAGCACAAGGGGATTTACTCCGACGTCGTCAAGTCCGCTGATCTCTACTTCACCAGCAACGACTTCGGCTTCCCCACCACCATCATCGATACGCCCGGCACCAACGACCCGTTCCTCGTGCGCGACGAGATCACCCGGCGCGCGCTCGAAAGCGCCGACATCTACATCGTGGTGCTCACCGCGCGCCAAGCGCTGTCGTCGGCCGACGTGGCGCTTCTGCGCATCCTCCGTGGGCTGCACAAGGAGCGCATCGCCGTCTTCATCAACCGCATCGACGAGCTGGGCGACTTTGTGCAAGACGTGCCGGCCATCATGAAGCATGTGCAGAGCGGGCTGCGCCGCGAGTTTCCCACCTCCGAGATCCCCGTGGTGGTTGGCAGCGCACTGTGGGCCGAGATCGCGATCCGCGGCGGCGGCCCCGACGCCGACCGCGCGCTCACCCCTAAGCTCGAAGCCTACGCCCGGCTCCTGGACGAAGCCTCCGTGGCCCCATCCTCGCCTCAGGAGCGCATCGAGATCCTATTCAAGTGCTCGGGCCTGTCGCCCTTGTGCGAGGTGCTCGCCCGGCTGACGCTTGACAGTCACACCGGACGGGTGCTCACCCAGATTTCGCGCTCGTTCTCCGAGCTCGCTCGCGTCGGCCAGAACGCGGCCAGCCACGAGGTTGAGGTGCTGGAGACGGAGGGGAAGGCTGGCGTCCCCCTGGCCAACCAGGGCGAGATGGAGCTGCGCGCCGTCGACGCCGAGGTTAAGGAGAACGAGCGCCTCACCATCACGCTGCAGAGCCTCATAACCGACCTGCAGATCCGCACAGACCAGCTGATCGACGACCAGTGCAACAAGATGGTCGAGATTCTGCGCGATGTGGTTCAGGGCTTCTCGGAGGTCGAGTGCGAGAACCTGCGCAACGCCGTCGTCGAGGGCCACCGCGGTCGGGTGTGGCGCAGCGATTCCACCCTCTTGCGCCAGAGCCTGGAGGAGGAGTTCATCAAGTCCTACCGCGAGGCCGAGCAGGAGATCGCCAAACTCGAATCGCACGTCTTCCCGAAGCTCAAGCAGCTGCTCGGCCGCTATCGCCCTGATTGGCGAGCGATCGACAACTCGGGTTCCGCCACAGGCTCCGACGAGTTGCCCCTGCTCAGCCCCTTGAGCAAGGTGGTGGCGCTTGACCTCGGCGAGCCGTGGTGGAAGCACTGGTGGACGCGCAACCGGAACGCCGAGAGCCAGATCGTAGAGCTCGACGGCATCATTCGACGCGAGTTCTACCCCATCGTTGACGAGCTGGCGGAATCGGCGCGTTCCAACCTCAAGGTGCGCCAAACCACCACCCTGCAGGAGGCCAACATGGTCTTCATGGGGCTGGTGGAGCTCTTGAAGGAGCAGAGCCGCGCCCGGCTGGAACGCACGCGGGCGCTCATCACGAGCGGGGCCGCCTCCTCAAGCCCGGAGATGCAGCGCACCCGCGACGCGCGCACCGCCGAATTGAAAAACCAAATCAATAAGATGGAGGTCCTGGTGCGCCGCCTCGAGAGCATCGAGCAGGCCTGGGCGGAGAAGATCGGCTGACGCGGTGGCCTCGCCTGCGTCGCGGTCGGGCTTCGGCAATCGGTAGGCGGGCGCCTCGAGCCCACAAGGGTGAGCGGGAATGGAGAAAGGCACAACCTCCAAGCCTGAATGTCGACTCCCTATCAAACGTGACTTCGAGCACGGCACACATGGCTAAGACCAACCCACCCAACGCCCGCCGCAGCACGGGGCATGCCCGGGCCTCGGGCGACAAGCCGGGAGCGAGCAAGAGCCGAGCTGCCCGGCCCGCCGGCCGCTCTGCGGCAAGCCTGAGGCTCGCCGAGCTGAAGCGCCGCGTGC
>JAFMSC010000104.1 GCA_017353825.1 Hyphomicrobiaceae bacterium
GGCGGCGGCCGCCCGCGCCGCCGTGCACGAGGATGGCGCCGATGTCCTGGTACTCGGCTGCATGAGCATGGCCTTCCTGCCGGCCATCTGCGAGGCTCTCACCGAGCGCGTGGGCGTGCCCGTCGTGAACCCGGTGATCGCCGCGCTGAAAACGGCGGAGGCCATGGCCGCCATGAGGCTCGCGCACAGTAAGACCGCCTGGCCCACTCCGGAGCCGCAGGAACGGGTCGACTGACGGCACCCGCAATGCCGACGCCAAGGGCCCGCTCGCTCACTTTGCCTGAGGCCCTTCAAATGCGGGCCCGAGGGGGCGCAGGCGAACGCCGGGGCGCAGCCGCTTGAACGGGTATTGGGCGGGATCGGCCAGGTAGCCGCCGGGTGCAATCACAACGATCACCTTCTCGGCCATCGGCTCGAACTCTGCCCGGAAGTGGCAGGTGCTCTTGAGGGCGAGGATCTTCTGGTTCTTGGGCTCGACGCCGAGATGCCGGAACGGCGCCTGGTCGAGTGCCTGCATGCGCTTGGTCGTTACCGCGACGCTGACGCCGCCGACAGTCAGCAGGGTCATCGGCCCCAGATCGATGTCGCGGCCGCCCGACACGGTCCCGGTCGTGCGCATCCGCCCCTCGGCGAGCGCGTCGACCCGGAACGGGGCATGGAACGGCTCCACGCCTTCCGGTCCTGACCGGCCGCCCAGGGCGATGTCAATGGTCGCCCCCACTCCGGCCGCGTGCGCCGCGGCTGCCGCCTCTCCATCGCACAGATAGCCGACCACGGCGCCTTCCGCACCCAGCCGAACGAGCGTCGCCAGCACCCCTGTCGTATCGGCCGTCGCCCCGCACCCTGGATTGTCCTGCGTGTCGCACAGGACCACCGGGCGCGAGGTCGTGCTCGCAATCGCGATCGCCTCACGCACGCCGGCCTCGGGCGACAACATGGGCACGGCGAACTCCGGCTCGCGCCCCTCGATCTCGCGCGCCAGCGCATCGGCCGCCGCGTCGGCCGCCTCCTGCGTCCAGGCGTGGGCGATGACGGCGGGTCCGCACCAACAAAGGTCGGAGGGAGGGAAGCCAGCCAGGTACGACAGGTTGACGAGATCGCCCTCGGCCACGGCGGACCGCGCGACCACGCCCTTGGAGGGCTCCACCAAGGTGCACTGGTCATTGAGCGGGATGAGGAACGGCAGCTTGCGGAGGGCTCGTCCTCGCGGCCGGCCGCGCTGCAGGAGTACGCCAAGCGCTTGGGCCGCGTAGCGTCCGGTCTCGACGCGATCGATGTGGGGGTAGGTGCGATATCCAACGAGGGCGTCCGTGCAGGCCACCATCTCGGGTGTCACGTTGGCATGGTAGTCGAGGCTGATGGCGATCGGCACGTCTGGCCCCACTGCAGCGCGCACGCGGCGCAGCAGCTCGCCCTCGCCGTCCTCGAACGGTTCGCTCACCATCGCCCCGTGAAGATCGAGGTAGACCGCGTCCACCGGGCTTGCCGAGGACAAACGCCCGACCAGCTCGCCGGCGATGCGCTCGAAGGCGTCGGCGGTAACCACCCCGCCCGCTCCGCCGCTCGTCCAAAGCAACGGCACAATGTCGTGAGCCTGCATCTGCCCCAGGAATCCCGAAAGCGCGAAGCTGGTATTGCCGAGCCAATCGATGACCTCGTACCCGCGGACGAGCGGTGGGCGGTCGCGGTGGCTGGCAAAGTAGGCGAAGTCGGTCCTGCCGTTCACAAAGCAGTTGGTCTCGTGGTGGAAACCGCCGACTGCGATCCGTGCCATCCGCCTCACCTCGAAAGCGACGCTGATGGCGACAGCCTAGAAGGTCTGACGGCTCCCGAACAACTGCGATCGCGCGCCTGGGAACGCAACGCTGTTCTGTCGCCCGTGCGCATGGCGCTCCTTGCAGTGTCCAGACGTCGATGCTCTCGATATAGTGAGCCTCATCGAGAGGGCGTCCAGACGCGGTGGCAGGAGAATGTCCGGTTTGTCAGAAGGAAAGATGCGTGGGGCCTGGTACGAGCGTATGGGGCCGGCGCGCGAGGTGCTGACGATGGGCGACCTGCCGGTGCCGAAGCCGAGCCACGGCGAGGTACTCATCAAAATCAAGGCTTCCGGGGTTAATCCTCACGATACCAAGCGCAGATCGGGCTGGCTCGGCGGAGCGCTGTCCGCGCCGCGGGTCGTACCCCACAGCGACGGCGCCGGCGTCGTCGCCGCCCTTGGGGAGGGTGTGCGCGGCGTGCGCGAGGGCGACCGGGTCTTCGTCTACCGCGCCGGCTCCACGCGGCCCGGCGAAGGGACGGCGGCAGAGTACGTCGTCGTGCCTCAGGCCAACGCAATCCGGCTTCCCGACGCTGTCTCATTTGCAGAGGGGGCTTGCCTTGGGGTACCGGCCTTTACCGCGTATCACGCCACGCTGTCCGACGGTTCGGTCGCAGGCCGGGCGGTGCTCGTACAAGGCGGCGCCGGGGCAGTCGGTGCGGTTGCCGTCGAGCTGGCGCGCTGGAGCGGTGCAAAGGTTATTGCCACGGTGAGCTCACCGGAAAAGGCGGCCATAGCGCATGCCGCCGGCGCTGACTGGGTGATCGACTATACCCGCGAGGACGTCATCGCACGCGTGAGCGAGATAGCCGGCACGTCCGGCGTCGAGCGCATTGTCGAGGTGGACTTCGGCGCCAATGTTTCGATCGATGCTGCCGTCATTGCTGTCGGCGGAACGGTGGCGTCCTATTCCTCCACGCGCGTACGCGAGCCGGTCCTGCCCTACTACGATTTCGCCCTGAAGGGCGTCAGGCTGTTGTTCGTCCAGGGCATGAACATGCCGCGCGAGATCCGCGAGGCGGGCGCGCGGACAATCGTCGCGCTGCTGGAACGCGGCGGCCTCCGACCGCGCATCGCGCGCCGGTTCGCATTGCGCGAGATCGCCGCCGCTCACGACTGCGTCGAGACGGGTCAGGTGATAGGCAATGTCGTGGTGGAGCCCTGAGCCCAGCCGATCTCCGCGAGCCGGTGGCAGGCTGCGCGGTGTTCTTCACCCGTCCACTGTATCGCGGGCACGTCGGTCTTGCAGATGGACTGCGCGAACGGGCAGCGCGTGTGGAAGGCGCACCCCGGCGGCATATCAACGGGCGAAGGTGGATCGCCGATGAGCGCTGGCGTGGTGTCGAGGGAGCCCGGCTCCAGTCTCGGGGCCGCCGCCAGCAGGGCGCGTGTGTAGGGGTGTCGGGGGGACGCAAAGATAGCCTCAGTCGGGCCCTCCTCGATGATGTGGCCGAGGTACATGATCGCCACGCGATTGCACATGCGCTCCACGACCGACAGATCGTGGCTGACGAACATGTAGGTGAGCCCAAACTCCCGGCGGAGCCGGTTGAAAAGGCTGAGCACCGTCGCCTGCACGGAGAGATCGAGCCCGGCCGTCGGCTCGTCGAGAATCACGATGCGCGGGCGCATTATGAGAATGCGCGCTAGCCCTACGCGCCTTTGCTGCCCGCCCGACAGTTCGTGCGGGTAGCGCCGCCGGAACGAAGGATCCAACCCGACAGCGGCGAGGGTCGCGTCGATCCGCTTGGATCGTTCCGCCCTGTTTCCAAGGCGATGAATTTTGAGCGCCTCGTCGAGTGCATGCCCGACGTTCCACCACGGGTCCAGCGACGCCCCCGGGTCCTGATGCACGTATTGCACAGCCTGCCGGATACGGCGTGCCTCGCGCGGAGCGACGCCGGACACCACCGTTCCGTCCAGCGCGATAGTGCCCGCGGTCTCGCGCGTCAGCCCGAGGATGGTGCGCGCGAGGGTCGTCTTGCCGCATCCGGACTCGCCGACGAGACCCAGCACCTCGCCGGCGGAGAGGGTCAGGCTGACGCCGTCGACGGCCCTGACCTTCGGCCGCGGCATCCCCAGAAGCGCACGCCCGCCGCCGAGGACCGTGACGACGTTATCGAGCGACAGGATCGGCGCGCCTGCGGGCATCACTCGGCCGCTCCGCCGTACAACACGCACGCCACCTCACGCCCGGCCCCAACTTGCACGCGCGAGGGCGGTGCCGCACCGCACTGCAGGCGTGCCTGCGGACAGCGCGGGTGAAAGCGGCAGCCGGAGGGCGGCTGCAGGGCCGAGGGTACGCTCCCGGGTATGCCGGCAAGCTCGCCCTGCCGGGCGGGATGGCAGGCCAGGAGCAGCCGGGTGTAGGGATGCCGCGGGCTGTCCAGCACGTCGCGCACCGGTCCGCTCTCGACAGTCTGTCCGGCGTACATGACGGTGACCTCGTCGCAAAGCTGCGCAACGACCCCGAAGTCGTGCGTGACGAAGATCATGGACAGGCGGCGCTGCCTGGCGAGGTTGTGCAAGAGCTTCAGGATCTGCAGCTGCGTCGTCACGTCCAGGGCGGTCGTGGGCTCGTCCGCCAGCACGATTCGGGGCGCGCACGCCAGCGCCGCGGCAATGAGGAGCCGCTGGCGCTGTCCGCCCGAGAACTGGTGCGGATAGCGCCGTAGCGCCTGTTCCGCATCGGGCAGCTGCACGGCCTTGAGGAGTGAGACGAGATGGCCGCGCATGGACCCACCATCCTCGGGCGCCAGGCCATCGTCAGGGCGGAAACCGTGCGCGGCGAGCGGCTCCATCAGCTGGGTGTCCACGCGGAAGACGGGGTTGAGCGCCTGGAACGGGTCCTGGGGGATGAACCCGATGGCTCGCCCGCGCACTTCGCGCTGCATCGCCTCAGGCGAGAGCCCGAGCAGGCTCCGCTGGCCCAGCCGGATATCGCCGCCGAGGATGCGGCTGCGCTTCGGGAGCACGCCAAGGATGGCTTTGAGCAGCGTGGACTTGCCGCAGCCCGACTCGCCGACGACGCCGTGGATGGAACCGGCCGCCAGCTTGACGCTAGCCCGATCGAGGATCCCGGCCCGACCCTCGTCCGTATCGATGGCGAGCGAAAGCTCCTCCACCTCCAGCACGGCAGGGGGCGGATCGAGAGTCATCGCGAACGCCGCAAGCGCGGATCGACGAGATCGCGCAGCCCGTCCCCGAGCAGGTTGAAACCGAGCACCGTGGCGAGAATGGCAAGGCCGGGAAAGGTCACCGCCCACCAGGAGTCCGGCAGGTACTCGCGACTTTCGGCGATGGCGAGGCCCCAGTCGGGCATTGGCGGCGTGGCGCCGATGCCGAGAAACCCGAGCACGGCCGTGGTCAGGATCGTGAACCCCATGCCGATGGTTGCGCGCACGATCACCGGGGAGGCGACATTGGGAAGTACATGCACCATCAAGATGCGCGAGCGTGAGGCGCCGATGCCCTCCAGCGCGTCGACGAAGAGTGTGCTGCGCACGCGACGAGTCTCGGCGTATACGGTGCGGCAAAAGAAGGGCCAATAGGTCAGACCCAGGGCCACCATCGCGCTTTCCAGCCCTTTCCCGATCAGCTGGGCAATCGCAAGAGCGAGGATCAATTGCGGCACGGCTAGGAACACGTCGGTAATCCGCATGACGAGCTCGCTGCCCCAGCTGGTGGTGTAGCCGGCGTAGAGCCCGGCGGGAACGCCGATGGCGACGGCAAGGACGACGACCGACAGCGCTACCAGCAGTGCCCCTCGCGACCCGACCATCACCCGCGCGCAGATGTCCCGCCCCAGGTTGTCGGTGCCGAACAAGTGCACGCTGGAAGGCGGCTGCAGCCGCTCCAGCAGGTTGCCGTCGAAGACGGCCTCCGGGCTCGCGACAAGCGGGGCGACGACGGCGAGAGCGGCAACCGACAGAACAATGACGGCCCCCAGAACGGCGGGCACGTCACGCAGGAACTTTATCAGGATCAGCATCCGGCGTCAGGTCAAAGGCTCTCCGCGACTCGCGGGTCGAGCAGGGCGTGGACGATATCGACGACGATATTGACGATGGCGTAGATCACGCCCACCACGAGGGTGACGGCCAGGATGGCCTTGTAGTCCGACGTGAGGATGGCCTTCACGGCATAGGAACCGATGCCGGGCCAGTCGAAGATCGATTCGACGGCGACGGCACTGGATATCAACGCGCCGAAGAGCAGGCCAATCTGGGTGGTGGCCGCCACCACCGAGTTGCGCAGGACGTAGACCCAGATGATCCGGCTGCGGCGGTACCCTGCGGCCTCAGCATAGCCGACGAAGTCCTTCTGCAGGGTGTCCAGGACGCCCGCCCGTGTGAAGCGGGCGATCGAGGCCAGCCCACCGAGTGAAAGCGTGAGAGCGGGCATGACGAGATGCAGCAGCGCGTCCCGGAAGACGCCAAGCCGGCCGGCGAGCAGACTGTCCACTAGGAGCAGCCTCGTCACAGGCGCGGGCTCCGGCATCCCCACGGAGATCCGTCCGCGCAAGGGGAGCCAATCCAGGCTCATGGAGAAGACGAGCTGCAGTATGATTGCGAACCAGAAGGCCGCGATGGCCAGGCCTCCGACCGTGACGATACGCATGGCGTGATCGAACACCGAATTGTGCCACACCGCCGCCAGCGTGCCGATCGGTATGCCCATCGCGGAGGCAAACAGCAGGGCGCAAAACGTGAGCTCGATCGTGGCGGGCAGGCGCAATGCGATGTCGGCCACAACCGGCCTGCCGGTGACGATCGAGGTGCCGAGATCCGCGTGCACCACCTGCTTCAGATAGACGGCGAATTGCTTCCAGATCGGCTGGTCGAAGCCGTAGGCCGTGCGGACCGCCGCGATTTGCGCCGGCGTCGCGTTCTCTCCCGCGAGAGCAGCCGACGGGTCGTTGGGCAGCACTCGCAACATCACGAACGTCAGGACGAGAAGCCCGAGCAACGACGGAACGACGAACAGCATGCGGCGCAGGATGAAGCGGCCCATCGGTTTGCGGAGACCCGCGGTTCACGATGCGAGCGACATGTACCTGAACTCCGCGCCCGAGCCCACGGGCGAGAATTTGTAGCCCTCGACGCGCGCGCTGATCCCGCGGATTTGGACGGTGTTGTAAATCCAGATGTCCGCCGCGTCAGCTACAACGATGCGGGATGCCTCCTCATACAGCGCTTGGCGCTTGGCCTGGTCCGACGAACTGCGGGCCTCGCGTAGCAGCTGGTCTACCTTTGCGTTCTTGTACCAGCTCGACGCCTTCCAGGTGCCGTGGAACTGGCTGTCGTACATCTGGCCGATCCAGTTCTCTGGGTCGACGAAGTAGGTCGACACCCAGTGCACCCACATGTCTGGCGTGGTCTCCGGCTTGGCCGTGGAGGAGACGAGATTGGGCCAAAGATTGGGAGCGATCTTCAGGTTCACGTTGAGCTTCCGCAGGTCCTGCTGCAGGACCTGGGCGGCCTGCGTGGTCTGGGCCAGCTGCTGCTGGATGTGGATCTCTATCTCGCGATCGATGGGCGCCCCCTGCGCCTTGGCCTGCGCGAGTTCCTCGCGCGCCAGGTCGAGATTGTACTCGTAGGGCTTTAGGTCCTTAGGTGCACCCCACAGATTTTGCGGGATGGGGCCGGCGTTGCGCACCGCGTAGTCCTTGAGCACGCCGGAGATGAAGCCCCTGTAATTGAAGGCATGGCTCATGGCGCGCCGGAAGTTCACGTTGTCGAACGGCGGCTTTTTGTTGTTCATGCGGATTACCATCACGCGCATGGTCTCGTCCTTGATGACCCGCACGTTCTTGGCCCGTAGCACACGCTCCACTTGGTCGGTCGGCAGGTAGCTGTCGGTAGCGTCGATGTCGCCGCGGAGCAGCGCGTTGACGCGCGTGGTGGTCTCCTGGATGTCGCGGCAGCGCACGATGTCGATGGGCCTGGGATTGTGGGTCCAACCCATGAAGTGGGACTCGTAGCGCTTCATGTCGAGCGCCTCGGCGGGTTTGTAGCTGGCGGCGTCCAACATGTAAGGGCCGGAGCCTGCAGCGTTCGAAGCGAGCCAGGGCTGGCCCCAGTCGCCGTCCTTTTCGTTGGCCTTGAGCAGGCGCGGGTTCATGATGCACACGAGCGGCATGGCCGAGAGGAATGGCTGGTAGGCATAGTCCAGCTCGAATTGCACGGTCTTGGCGTCAACCGCCTTCACTTTCTCCGGCGGCAGCACCGGGAGGAAGGCGGCTGACGGGCCTCGCTTAGTCGCCAGCATGCGCCGGAACGAGTAGACGACGTCCTCCGCCGTGACCGGCGACCCGTCGTGGAACTTCGCGTCGCGCAAATTGAACGTCCAAGTGCGCCCATCGGGGCTCACCGTGTGGCCCGACGCAAGCCACGGCTTCAGCTCCGGAGGATTGCCCTCATACTTGTAGAGCTGGTCGTAGATATTGAGCATGTAGAACTGCATCGGCACATCGAAAATGACATGCGGGTCGAGGCCGCCGGGAAGATTGTCGGCCCAGACCAATTCGCCCGGACGGCCCTGTGCCCTGGCCATTCTGAAGCCGCCCATATGCGATGCCGTGGCCGCGGCAAGAGAACCGACGAGGAATAAGCGACGCTGCATGACAAACCCTCCCCTTGGAGCCGGGCAGACCTTCCCCGTCGGCCGAGAGTCCCGCGCACCGTCGTCCCGACCGCGACATGAGGTTATCTGCTTGGCTCGGCTGCAACAACCATGTCAACGCATGGCCGCCCTTCAAGCTCGCACCTGCCGTATGGCGTGCTCCGCGCGATCGGCATCGTGACGAAAAAATGCGCACTGTGCGAACGAAATGGACCGACGGCACGTGAAGTTTTTGGAGGGTCAGAACCTCGAGGGTCGGCGCGAGCGGCGACCCGGCCCGCACGGCGGGTAGGGGCGAGGTTGCTGGCGCGCTCGGAATGGCAGCCTTCGGCTGCCGCCAACGACGGGGGACCCATCGCTCGGCGCGCCGACGGACTGCGGCTTCCATCTGCGCTACGGCAAGAAGGTGCGGCAACTCTGGCGGCGGGCGCAACACTTTGGCCTGCCGGCCCGACATCGTATGCTGCCTCGTAATGCGGGCCAAGGACAGGGAGCAACCACCATATGAGCGAGCCGGCCTCCAAGGGATCGCGCGGCGGCGCCGTCCGGCGTGCGCGGGACTATATCGACGGCGGGCAGTTCGAGGCCGAGCTGGCCCGGCGGGTTGCGATCAGGACCGAGAGCCAGAAATTTCCTGATGCCGCCGCCGTCGCCGAGTGCGGCCGCTATCTCGACAGCGAGATGGCACCCGCATTCGCCGCGATGGGCTTCACACCGACGGTCTACGACAATCCCATCGAGGGCCAGGGTCCGATCCTGCTCGCCACCCGAGTCGAGGACGAGGCGCTGCCGACCGTGCTCGGCTACGGCCACGGCGATGTGGTGCGCGGGCTGGAGGACCAATGGACCAAGGGCAAAGGGCCGTGGGTGACCTCGCGCGAGGGCGACCGCATTTACGGCCGCGGCACCGCGGACAACAAGGGCCAGCATACCATCAACATGGCGGCGTTGCGCGCGGTCATCGCCGAGCGCGGCGGCCGGCTGGGCTTCAATGCCAAGTTCTTGATCGAGATGGGCGAGGAGACCGGTTCCAAGGGCCTGAGGGAACTGGTGCGCCGGCACAAGGCCGAGTTCGCCGCCGACGTCCTGATCGCCTCCGACGGCCCCCGCGTGAGGCAGGACCGGCCTACGCTCAGCCTCGGTTGCCGCGGTGCCCGCAACTTCGACCTAGAGGTGGACCTGCGCGAGGGCGGACATCACTCCGGCAATTGGGGCGGCCTTCTTGCCAACCCCGGCTTCATCCTGGCACATGCACTGGCCTCCATCGTCGGCCCCAAAGGCGAGCTGCTGGTCGAGGAGCTAAAGGCGCCGCCCATGTCGAAGGCGGTCAAGGAGGCCCTTGCAGACATCGCGATCGATGGCGGCGAAAAGGGGCCGCAAGTGGACGAATGGTGGGGCGAGCCGGACCTGAAACCGGCCGAGCGTGTCTACGGCGCCAACACGTTCAACATCCTCGCGTACTGGTGCGGCACGCCCGGGCGACCGGTCAACGCCATCCCGCCCAAGGCCGTCGCAAACTGCCAGCTGCGTTTCGTCGCCGGCACCAGGACGGACGACATCATCCCCGCCGTCGAGCGCCACCTATGCGACAAGGGCCACCACCTCGTCAGGGTGTTGCCGCCGCCCTCCGTCAACGACGGCCAATTCGCGGCCACGCGCACCGAGCCCGACCATCCCTGGGTGCAGTTCGTCAAGGCCTCGCTGCAACGCTCATCGAACGTCAAGCCGGCCATCGTGCCCTCGACGGGCGGCTCCATCTGCAATGACATCTTCACCGACGACCTGAGGGTGCCGACGGTCTGGATTCCGCACTCCTACGTCTCCTGCTCCCAGCACTGGCCGGACGAGCACATCCTGGTGCCCCTGACGCGGAGCGCCCTGGAGGTGATGGCCGGCCTCTACTGGGACCTGGGCGAAGACCGCACGCCGGCGCGCAAACCGTGAGCGCCAACTTGACCTGCGAACGTACCGTACCGGCTCTGCGTGGCTGTCGGGCTTGACAGTAAACTTGTGCGCTGGCACGTATGTTCTCTGGTTGCCGATCATCATCGGTTCAGTGGCCTGCTTGCGCAAGCGGGGACCTCGCTCGTACGAATCGGCATCCCGAGCAGGCCGTCAGGACGATTGACACGACGACACCCATAGCGAGCAATGGAACTTGCTTGGATAGGGCGAAGGCATCACTTCCCGTTACGGCTCATATTCCACGAGGGTGTGGTTCTCGCCGGCCAACTCCTGGTCAATGATAGCGGCAATGGTGCTCCAATCGCCTTTAGCTTAGCTAAGCCCGCGCCGGTGTCGGGTAGCCGAT
>JAFMSC010000432.1 GCA_017353825.1 Hyphomicrobiaceae bacterium
GGAGGCACGCCGCATTCGCGAATCGCTGGAGTGCGCGCCCGAGGAGTGCCTGGGCCTGGCACAGCTGCCGCCGGATGCGCCGCTGCCGGCACTCGCGGATGCCGACCGTGAGTTGGCGAGCCTGAAGGCCGACCGCGAACGCCTCGGCGGCGTCAACCTGCAGGCCGACGAGGACCTCGCCCGCATCACCGGCGAGCACGAGGGCATGTTCAAGGACAAGGGAGACGTGGAGGCTGCCATCGCCAAGCTGCGCGGTGCCATCGCCGAGATCAACAGGGAGGGCGAGAGCCGGCTACAGGGGGCCTTCAACGCCGTGGACGCCCACTTCCGCAGCCTGTTCACGACCCTGTTCGGCGGCGGCGAGGCCAAGCTGGAGATGACGGAGGCGGAGGACCCCCTGGAGGTTGGATTGGAGATCATCGCCAAGCCGCCAGGCAAGAAGCCGACCACGCTGTCGCTGCTGTCGGGCGGCGAGCAGTCGCTGACCGCCATGGCCCTGATCTTCGCGGTGTTCCTCACCAACCCGTCGCCCATTTGCGTCCTGGACGAGGTGGACGCGCCGCTCGACGACACCAACGTTGACCGCATGTGCACGCTTCTGGAGAAGATGGCGGCGGACACCGACACGCGCTTCCTGGTCATCACCCACCACCCCATGACCATGTCACGCATGAGCCGCCTGTTTGGCGTCACCATGGCTGAAAAAGGCGTGAGCCAGCTCGTCTCGGTCGACCTGGAGACGGCCCAGAAGTTCACCGAGGCGGCCTGAATTCCCTCTCCACGCTCGCCCACGGCTAGCCCGACGGGTCGCTCCGCGCGCCAGTACGGCCCCGGGGACGAGCGGGGAAAGGATTAGGGTGAGGGGGCGGCGCACGCTCTGTGCTCGGAGCGCGAGGCTGCCCCGTACCCCGGCGTCTCCGCGCGCTGATGGAGGCGGCGAGTCGCCGTTGCGCGGGGGAGAGGGGGCCACCATGGACATCCTGTTCGACCTGGACGGTACGCTGGTCGATCCAAAGCCGGGATTGATCGGCTCCATTCAGTATGCCTTGGACAAGCTCGGTCGCGTGGTGCCACCGGCCGAGGAGCTCGTGTGGCTCATCGGGCCGCCGTTGCGCATCTCGCTTCCAAAGCTGCTGGGCTCCACCGGCCACGTCGAGGAGGCGATCGCCCACTATCGCGAGCGCTACGTCGGCGGGGCCATGTATGATGCGATCGTCTACGACGGCGTGACCGACACGCTGGCCGCCCTCCGTGCAGCCGGCCACCGCCTGGTGGTCGCCACGTCGAAGCCACACTGCTACGCCCGACCGATCATCGAGCACTTCGGGCTGTCCGGGTATTTCCATACCGTACACGGGCCTGAGCTCGACGGCACCAACGACCACAAGGCCGACCTCATTGCGCACATCGTCCGCCACGACGGCGTCGATCCGGAAACCGCACTGATGATCGGCGACCGGGAATTCGACGTGACGGCGGCGGCCTGCAACGGCATGAGGGCGATCGGCGCAACTTGGGGCTACGGCAGCGCCGAGGAGCTGGCCGGCGCCGCCGCGCTTTGCGCTTCGCCACGGGAGCTGACGGAAGTCGTCCTTGGCCTGCTCCCCCCGGGTCTGAAGGACAGGTCTGAAGGCCAAGGCTGAAGGCCAGCTCTGAACGCCAGGTCTGAAGGCCGGGCCTTCCTGCCGTGCCGACGGCCAGCCCTGCGGCGGATGGGTGATCGGCAGCTCGCCGCCGAACGGGCCAGCCAGGAAGCTTTACCCTTCCGACCTTGAGGGTAGCCGAACCGCCCGACGGTGCTTGTTGTAGTGGCGCCCGCAGAGACAGGTCGGATCCGGCAAGGTAAACCTGTCGTCGAACGTCTCGCGCCGCTTGGGATAGCGGCCGAGCCCCACGCGACGAGCGCGGGGTGGGGCTCGCAAGATGTTCACGAATCTACGGCCCGCGGACCGCTGTGGCCGCCCGTCGGTCCAGTTGTCGCATCGCGGAGTAAACGGGCAACAACCGCCCGATATCGGGCCAAAACCCGCATGCTGCGGCGCCGCATTCCTTGACACCCCCATGCAGGCCTGTAAAGCTGCGCGCACGTTCGATGGCTCCAGGAGGTTCGCCTCCCGCCGAGGGCGTGCGTGTCATGTCTGATCCTCCCGACAAACACGGCCCGGCATCCGGGGAAATGAGCCCGCAGGAGCGCGCTCGGTTCGAGCACCGGATATCCGAGCTAGGGAACCGGCTGGGCGAGGCCCGGTCCCGGCGGGACTCGGAGATGAGCGCGGGCGCCGACGCGGAAACGCGGGGGCGGGGCATGGCCTACGGCATGCGCATGGCGGCCGAGCTGGTCGTCGCGGTGGTCGTGGGTGGGGGCATCGGCTGGAGCCTCGACCGGGTGCTGGGCAGCCGCCCGTGGCTGTTCCTGGTGTTCTTCCTGTTGGGGTTCGCCGCCGGCGTTGTCAATTTGATGCGGGCGTACGAGCGGATGCAGCGAGACTTCACCGCCAAGGGCGGCGGAATTGGGCGGAGCATGCCCGATGAGGACGAGTGAGGCGCGGCGGCCCCAGTTGGGCGACTTGGGGCTGGCGAATTTGAGGCTGACCGGCCTGGGGCTGATAGGGGACTGACGTGGCGGTACTGGCAGCGGGCGGTGCGGAGGCAGGCGGAATGCCTGATCCCATCCATCAGTTCGAACTGCACCCTATCTTTCGCATCAACCTCGGCGGCTGGGACGTCTCGTTCACCAATGCGGCCTTGTTCATGCTGCTCGCGGTGGCGCTCACCACCCTGTTTTTCATGATGGCCACGCGGTCGCGCGCGCTGGTGCCGGGGCGGCTGCAGTCGGTGGCCGAGATCACGCACGATTTCGTCGCCAATATGTGCCGCGAAAGCATGGGCAAGGAGGGGATGAAGTTCTTCCCCTTCGTGTTCGCGCTCTTCATCTTCATCTTCGTCTGCAACATGCTGGGCATGATCCCTGGCTTCTTCACCGTCACCAGCCACATCATCGTGACGGCGGCCCTGGCGGTCGCGGTGTTCCTTGTGGTGGTGGTGGTGGGTTTCGCCAAGCACGGCCTGCACTTTCTCAGGCTGTTCGTGCCGCCCGGTGTGCCTATCCTTGTGCTGCCGCTGGTCACCCTGATCGAGGTCTTCTCCTTCCTGATACGCCCGGTCAGCCACTCGGTGCGACTGTTCGCCAACATGCTGGCCGGCCACATCACCCTCAAGGTGTTTGGCGGCTTCGTCGTCATGCTGCTGGGAGCCGGCTCCTTTGCGGTGCTGGCGCCGCTGCCGCTTCTGATGGCGGTGGCAATCACCGCGCTGGAGGTTCTGGTCGCCTTCCTGCAGGCCTACGTGTTCGCAATACTCACTTGCATGTACCTCAATGACGCGCTCCATCCGGGGGGACACTAGCCGGAAGCGCTCGTCCTCAAGCCTCAACACTTGCCAGGAGAACAAGAAATGGATCTCGCAACCGCCAAACTGATCGGCGCCGGCCTTGCCGCCATCGGAACGGGCGCCGCCGCCATCGGCGTCGGCAACCTGTTCGGCCAGTTCCTGCAGGGCGCGCTGCGCAACCCGTCCGCCGCTGACGGCCAATTCGGGCGACTGATCTTCGGCTTCGCGGTGACCGAGGCCTTGGGCATCTTTGCCCTGCTGATCGCCTTCCTGCTGCTGTTCGCGATCTAGGGTCACGACAGGCT
>JAFMSC010000433.1 GCA_017353825.1 Hyphomicrobiaceae bacterium
GCCCAATCTTGCCCGATCCGCCCCTCGCCAAGCTCCCTCGACCACACTAAGTGGACAGGCTCCTAGCGGTCGAATTCGTCTGTCCCGGCATTACATCGCAGTTCTTCACCGACGCCAATCCGCAGGTCGCCAGGGGCTTCGAATGCCTGGCGCGGGCGACCAACCCGCATACCCGGTTCGTCGATTTCGAGAAGAACGGCTATGTGGTGCTCGACATCGACCCCAGCCGTGCCCGCGGCGAGTGGTATCACCTCGACGACGTGCGCAATCCGGATAGCCCGCAAATTTTGGCGGCGGCGGTCCAGGTCGATGCCGGCGCTAACCACATCACGCAGGTCGAGGATAGCACGGGCGTTCCCGTGCCCCAGTGCGCCCAGCAGGTGACGGACTCTCTGGCGGTGCCAATTCAATAGCATCGGATTGGACCGCCGCAGCGCGTCGCCCTTAGCCCTGGCGCTCTCGGGCTCGCCCGCGCGTGCCAAGGGTGCGCAGCCCTACTGCAGCGCGGCCAGGGCCTGGTCGAAGCCGGCAAGCGAGATGGGGATGCCCACGCCCACCTCCTGGGTCCGGTAGATGATGAACACGAGCGTCTTGCCGGCCTTGAGCTTGGCCAGCAGCGGCGGCTCCAGGAGCAGCTGGGCCTGGCAGCCAACGAGCAGGCAGCGGTCGAAGGGTACGTGGCCCTCGTGTTTGGAATCGATCTGCACGCCCAGCGCCTTGCCGAGGAACACACCCAGCGGGGCCACCACACGCATGGTGAGCTTGCCGTCGGCGTGCTTTTGGACGATGACGGTCAGGCCCACGTTCTGGTTGTCCTCGGCGGTGACGCTCTGGACGGCCCCGCAGACCTCGTTCTTGGCACCCGGCGGCGGCGGGCGGCAGACCACCTGCCAGTCGCCCCGTTGCGCCTTTACCGTTCCACCCTCCAGGATCTGGGCCAGCGCGGGGGTCGCCGCCAAGACGGGCAGCAGCACCACCGGCCAGGACAAAAGGAAGACCGCCGTAAGACGGCGTCCGCCGGTCAACGAAGCAAGCAAGGAAGCAAGCAAGCTGCGCTCCTGAGGATAACAAAGGCACGCTCGGCTTTCCGAGCGAGCGGGGGGATTCTCTGCTCCGGGCGAGGGCGGGATTGCGGTAATCTGCCGATCGGCGCTTCGCGGTGCGGCAAGCCCGGCCGCGTCGCCGCCGTCTCGCCGATCAATTCGGCCAAATTGCGGGCGGTGGCAACCGGGACCGTACCGGCTGGTAACTGAGCGTTAGGCACCGCTGCAAATCGGCGACAGCACCTTTCGCGCGTGGTTATGCCGCAGCGGCTGCGCACTTGCGCCCCCTTGAGCGACTTTGGGGGTTGCTGTTTGGTGGCGGCGTTGAGCGGATCACGCGTTCAACTTGTCCGACGTTGCAACTGCGGGTGCGCCAGCCATCAGGGCAAGAGCGCCGGACCGCACGCAACGGCGTGTCGCGCCGATACCGCCTCATGTGGAGCCTCAAAGCGCCAGGAACGAAAAGCACGCGCCATGTTGGGAACGAATCGCAGCACAACCGGCATGTCGCCGCGCCTCGCGGCCCTCGCGACCGCCTCCGGCGCAGCCCTCATCGCGGCCCCCGCCATGGCGGGCTCTGGCCAGCCCTCGCCGGCGCAGATCGGGTTCCAGGAGGCGGTGACGCCGATTGCCGAACAGATCCACTGGCTGCACGACTACGTCAACGTCATCATCTTTTCCATCACGGCTTTCGTGCTTGCCCTGCTGCTGTGGGTGATGTGGCGCTACAGCGAGACGCGCAACCCCACCCCTTCCAGGACCACCCACAACACCACGGTCGAGGTGCTGTGGACGGTCATCCCCGTGCTGATCCTGGTGGCCATCGCCATTCCCTCGTTCCGGTTGCTCTATGCCCAGTATACCTTCCCGCCGCCGGACCTTACGCTCAAGGCGACCGGCCACACCTGGAACTGGACGCACGAGTTCCCTGACCTGAAGCTCAGCGTCGACTCCGTGATCCTACAGGACGACGAGCGCGAGGCGGCGATCAAGGCGGGGATGCCGCCCAAGCAGGTGCCGCGCAATCTCGCGGTGAATAATGAGGTCCTGGTGCCGGTCAACAAGGTCGTGCACGTGTTGGTCACCTCTACCGACGTCATCCACGCCTGGCGCATCCCTTCGTTTGGAACCATGACCGATGCGGTGCCCGGGCGGATGACGGCTACGTGGTTCAAAGCAACCAAGGAAGGCATCTACTTCGGCCAGTGCTCGGAGCTGTGCGGCAAGGACCACTCCTATATGCCGATCGCCATCCGGGTGGTGAAGGAGCCGGTGTTCAATGAGTGGGTGGAAGCTTCCAAGAAGCGCGACCGCGCCAAGGTGAAGGAGATCATCCTGCGAGTCGCGAAGGAGCAGGCCGGCCAGAATTTGGCTGCGAATTGAGTGGCACTGCCGGCTTGGCAGCCAATGCGCCGGGCGGCGCAGGCGACGAAAACAGGACGAGAGCCCGGCTTGGGGCTCGGATTGAGGTGAATGCAGAGGTAGGCGACCATGGCGAGCAACGCGCATGCTGAGGGCGGGCACGCTCACGAGCACACGCCCACTGGGCTCCTGCGGTGGCTCAACTCCACCAACCACAAGGACATCGGAACGATGTACCTGCTGTTCGCCATCATCGCTGGCGTCATCGGTGGGTTCCTGTCGGTGGTAATGCGGATGGAGCTGCAGGAGCCGGGCCTGCAGTACTTCGCCAACGGCCACATGTTCAACACCTTCGTCGCCGGCCACGGTCTCATCATGGTGTTCTTCATGGTGATGCCGGCGATGATCGGTGGGTTCGGCAACTGGTTCGTGCCCCTCATGATCGGCGCGCCGGACATGGCCTTCCCGCGCATGAACAACATTTCGTTCTGGCTGCTGCCGGCCTCGATCTCGCTGCTCCTCATCTCGATGTTCGTCGAGGGACCTCCTGGCATGACCGGTGTCGGCGCCGGATGGACCATCTATCCGCCGCTCTTCACCCAAGGACATCCTGGTCCTGCGCCAGATTTCGCCATCCTGTCGCTGCATCTGGCCGGCGCCTCCTCGATCCTCGGCGCCATCAACTTCATCACCACCATCTTCAACATGCGCGCCCCCGGCATGACGCTACACAAGATGCCGCTGTTCGTATGGAGCGTGCTGGTCACGGCTTTCCTCCTCCTGCTGGCGCTGCCGGTGCTGGCAGGCGCCATCACCATGCTGCTCACCGACCGCAACTTTGGCACCACGTTCTTCGAGGCGCAGGGCGGCGGGGATCCCCTGCTCTACCAGCACCTGTTCTGGTTCTTCGGGCATCCTGAGGTGTACATCCTGATCCTGCCGGGGTTCGGCATGATCAGCCAGGTCGTGTCGACCTTCTCGCGCAAGCCCGTGTTCGGCTATCTCGGCATGGCCTACGCCATGGTGGCCATCGGCTTCATCGGCTTCATCGTGTGGGCGCACCACATGTACACCTCCGGCATGGGGGTGGATGCGCAGGCCTATTTCGAGTTCGCCACCATGGTGATAGCGGTTCCGACGGGTGTGAAGATCTTCTCCTGGATCGCCACCATGTGGGGCGGCTCGATCCAGTACCGCGTGCCGATGCTGTGGGCGCTTGGCTTCATCTTCCTGTTCACTCTCGGCGGCGTCACCGGTG
>JAFMSC010000009.1 GCA_017353825.1 Hyphomicrobiaceae bacterium
GGCCAGGGACGTGGCCGAGACGCCGGCGCCACGCTTCGCCGGGCGTCGGGGCGTTCGTCCCGGCCGGAGCTGGGTCGCCCAGGCCGCAGCGCTCATTATGACCTGCGCGGTGACAGCCGGTACCACCGCCTTTGTGATGTCGCGCATGAACGACAAGGCGGGGTTGGAGCGCGATGTGTTCGCAGCTCACGTGCGCTCGCTCTTGCAGGACAGCCCGACGCAGGTTGCCTCGTCCGACACCCACACGGTCAAGCCGTGGTTCGCGGGACGCCTGGAGTTCGCGCCCACCGTCCGCGACTTGGCGGCCGAGGGCTTTCCGCTTGCCGGCGCGCGCCTCGACTACGTGGGCGGCCGGCGCGTCGCCGCGCTCGTCTACCGGCGCCGGCTGCATATCGTGAACGTGTTCGTGTGGCCCTCGCCCGACGCCATAGACAGCCCGCCGCGTGCGCTTAACGAGCGCGGCTACAACCTTCTCACGTGGCGCAGGGCCGGAGTAGCCTACTGGGCCGTCTCCGACCTCAACGTGGACGAGCTCAGCCAGCTCCAGTCCCTGCTGTGACCGATCGGCCGGCTCCATCGCGAGAATTGCTGGGTCGCTTCCAAGGGATACCGGCTGAAGGCGCTCGCCGTGTCCCAGCGCGGTTGGCGCCGTGGTCGATGCTGCCAGCGAGAGCCTGCCATGCCCGCGATCGCCGAAGCTGACGGGTGCGTGGCCTGATCCGACATGAAGCGCCCGTTCTGGTATGCGGCCTCCGGTCAAGCATCGTCCGACAACGGTAATTGCGCTCACCTGACCGTGGTCAAACAACGTTTGACGGCGACGAACCCTGCCGTGGAACGGTTTGGGGCGCCGACCTTGCAGGGAAGGTCCCGCTTAGACCGAAGTTCCTGAGATTATTCGCATCAAGACATTGAATAGGTGAGTCGGATCAACAGATTACCCCATTTTCTCAGCGCGTCGTGTTAGCTGGTGACTGGGTACAGAAAAGACTTTGCAAATCAATCGACTATCGTCTTGCGAGTCATGGGTACAAGAAACTACATCCAGAAGTTAAACATCGCGGATTTTCTGAATCAGCTGAGTCACTTGGGCGCTGAGGTTGTCTCAGGTGCCGGGGAACTTCGGCTTAGACCGAAGTTCCCAAGGAACTTCGGCTTAGATAGGCAAACTGCCCTGAAATGTAAGCGTCGCCACCTCATATCGGCCCGTGGCCGGGCGCTCGACGCCGGCGCGCCTTGCTCGAGGACCGACATCCACCGAGATGTGGACACCAATGCGGGTGAGCTGCCTGCGTGCCCCACGCACCACGTTCTTAGATGGCGTCCATCTCGGCCATGCGCTGATAGACGTCAGGATCCCGGCGTTCCATGTATCGCTCAGGCTTGGCGGGAGTTTTGAAACCGTGCCTTGCGTACAGCCCATGGGCATCGGACGTGACGAGTACCCACAGGCGGAGGTCTTGCAGTTCGGGGTGGCGCATGATCGAGCTCAGGATGGCTTTGCCGATGCCCAGTCCACGGTGCTCGGGATCGACGAAGACGTCGGAGAGGTAGGCAAAGGTGGCGCGGTCGGAGATTACCCTGGCGAAGCCTACGGTCTTGCCGTCTTTGATGGCACCAAAGCATAGTGATCCGTTAGTGGCACGGTCGAACACGCTGCGGGGCATCTGCCCCGCCCAATAGCTCTTGCGTGCGAGCCACGCGTGCACGCGACCGAGATCGATGCTGGACAAATCGCTTGTGATCTCGATGCGAGGCGCAGCCTGATCCGGTGCGGAGCTGCACATGGTCGATCTCTCTTGGGTCGATCTCTCTTGGGTCGATCTCTCTTGGGTCGATCTCTCTTGGGTCGATCTCTCTTGGCATGACGCAAAACAAAAGGCCGCGCTTTGGGCGCGGCTCGCGGTGATCGCCAATCTCAAAGCGTCATCGCTTTCGCGCCCGAATTGGCGGGAGGAGACGATGGCGTCGCGAGAGGATCAGAGGCTTCATGGCGGCGAAGTCATAGGTTCCCTGGCGCTCGATGTCAACGCAGTGCGTCCGGTCGTGTCTCAGTTTGAACGATGATGCGGACAACGCACCTGCGAGCCTGCGCGCATACCTGCGTGGAAGGCGCCTTCGGTGCCGACGTGGCCTACCCCCAGTTCGTCAGGCTCTACGGCGAGGCGTCCGAAGCTAGCCCCGCAAGTTGGGCTGGAAGCGCCACAGCCTGTCGAGTGCATCGGCTGCCGCAAGACCGCCAGTCGAAGGCAACCTGACCCGGCGCACATCTCCACCAGTTGCGTGGAGCGCAGAACCTTCCCATGAGGATGCATATGCGTCGGTTTACGCCGTTGACCAACGCCTTCCGCAAGATGTTCATGCGCCACGTCCACATGGTCGGCCTACACCGTCTGGTATAACTGGGTGCGCATCCACAAGACGCTGCGCGTCATCGGGCCATGGCCTCTGGCCCGACCAGTCGCCACGACATCTTCCATGGGTAAAAAGTTGACTGCTGAGCGACGCGCGGGAAGCCCATCCGAAGAAGCGCGACGCAAACAAGAAGAAGCGCTTCGCGCGATAGCTGTCCCGGCCGCGGACGTCCGTGACGCCGCTGGACTTGGGGTCCATTCGGCATCCGTGATCCTCGCCGTGCCAGGGCCTGCCCTGATCGCCCAGAACGAATACCCGAGGTCGCCGTAAACCGCCGAGCGCGCCACCTGCTCTGCCGTTGCGGTCAGGTCGAACTCGATCTCGGCTGCCGCCGAGAGTTCGGGCTCGACAATCGGATTGGCAGGCAGGGGTGCGGCATCGCGCAGATCGCGGCGCCGCGACGAGCCAACCGCCCGCAGCCTGGAGAGGGGCGCAGCGATTTGCGTGGTGAGGTCGCGCAGATCCACCGTTTGCCCTTCCCCGTCGGGCATGCGGATGACGAGGTCTGTGCGCTGTCCGGGAGCGAGCATCTCGCCGTTGGGCGACCGCGGTCTCGCCAGGGGGTTGCCGTCGAGCGCGATGACAAGTGCGTCGGCGCCTTCGATCGCGGGCCGGTAGATATGCGTGACGACGGTTGCGGCGAGTCGCGGGCGCACCAGACCACCGTTGGGCGAGTCATAGGTGGGCGCTTGGAGCCAGTTCGCGGTGCGTACGGTCCCCGAGGTCCCGGCGCGGGCCCACTGTCGCAGCACGAACAGGCTCAAGAGCTGGCCGTCAGGGCGGAGGGGCCAGTCCCGTGGGTTGAGGGCGATGTCGGCGTCATAGCCGGGGTCGCGCACTTCCTCGACGATCAGCAACCCCCCAGGCCGCGGCCCATCTGAGACAGCGAGTTGCGGTTGGTACCAGTAGGTGCCGGCATCGGGCGGCGTGAAGGCGTAGTCGAACACGTCGCCCTTGTAGACGTAGGGCTGCGTTAAGAAGGGCACGCCGTCCATGGCATTCGGCAGCCGGATGCCGTGCCAGTGGATGGTGGTGGGTTCGTCGAGGCCGTTGAGCAACCGTGCGCCGACTCGCTCACCCTGCCGCTCACGCAGCTCCGGTGAGGGGCTGTTCCGCGTAAGACAAAAGCGACCGCGTGGGCGCGCCCCCAACGAGCTCGAATTCGGTTTCGCGCGGCTCCAGCACCCTGCGATTTGGCGCTTTGTGCCCGTGTCGGCATCGGCGCCGTCGGAACCACCCCAACAGCCATGACGGCTGCGCCGCCCGCGAGGAGCGAGCGGCGGTTGACGCTCGGCGATGTCATGGCCCTTGGCTCCAACCAATCCTGGGCCCGACACCTATCCCTCGACCGATGCAGGCGGCAGTCATGGCACTGTCGCAATGGGTGGAGATAGTGAGCATGTGCGGCGGCCACGCCGGCACCAGGACAGTGTGCGCTGTGAGGTTTTTGCGCGGATGGAATTCGCCGCGCAAGCCATTTGGCGGGAGGGCTAGGTCCGTTGGCAAGGGGCGTTGCCAAGATCTGCGTATTCTTGCTCTCCAGCTTCGCCGTGGCGTTCGTCATCCCGCACCTTGCCGTTGTGGCCGAGGACGGAAGCCACCGGCTTGTCCGAAGCGAGTTTCGTGAGGGCATTGTCAAAGTGGAGGCCGATGGCGCTAGCGTCTCCGACATTATCGACTCAATAGCTCGCACGTTAGGATTCGATGTTCGTGGGGATGTTCCCAACGAGGACCTGAGAGTGACGCGGACGCTCGAAGGCACGTTGGATGACCTCCTGGCGATGCTGCTGCGCGAGACCAACTATCTTCTTGTGATGGACGCAGGGGCACCCAAGCGCCTGATCATTCTGCCGGCAGGTACCGCCGTCGCGCAGCCTCTTGGCGTTCTATCCGTTGAGGAGCTGCGCCAAAAGGAGGGCGAGCTTGTTGCCCAAATCGCACAGTACGAAGACCTGACCCAGGAAGCGCGCGAGCGCTCCAAACCCGACCTGGCAAGGAAATTCGAGCGCTACCTCAGCGAACTCTCCGCCAAGATGCAAGCAATTCGCGCACGCATCCCGCGTTAGCGCGTCCCACGTTAGTCAGCATCCATTGCACCCGACGGGCTTCGCACGGCGAATTCAACGCGAAACTTGCAGAGTGCTCTGCAAAGTTACTGTCACACGCCAGCCTTATCTTGCGAGCGCATTCCTGGAGAATTGAAAGCAAAATGTGGCGCAACCTCAGGGGCAATTCATGAGAAGACGTCTCATCCTCGCTGCCATCGCAAGCGTTGCGATCACAGACGCCGCGATGGCAGGGGCCGAGCAGGGGCAGGATAAGATCACCAAGACCGGGCCCAGCACGACAACCGAGCCCTACCTGGTTCCCACGACGGAAGGCGTTGCCACCGTTTCGATACTCACGACCGGCGACTCGATCGGCGGCTACCGCTTGGTGGGGATTCCTGACGGCATGGGCGCATTTTATGACTTGGGCGATGGCCAGACCCAAGGACCTGACGCCCACCATGCTGGGCCCAACCGCTTCCATATTGTCCTTCACCACGAGTTGGGCAGGACCGTCGGCGTAACGCGCTCGCACGGTTCCAAGGGTGCATTCGTGTCGCGTTGGATCATCGAGCGGGACACCCTGAAGGTGATCTCGGGCCGCGACCAGATCAACAGCCCCAACGACCTCTTCACCTGGAACGGCAGCGGCTATGTTCCGGGCACAACGGCCTTCGAGAGGTTCTGCTCTGCCGACTTGGCGGGCACCGATGCCTATCGCTTCCGCCAGTTCGGAACCCACGAGCGCATCTTCCTCGGCGGCGAGGAGACGTCGCCTCCGTTCACCGGCGACTACGGCCGCGCCTGGGCGCATGTGGTCACCGGTCCCAACACCGGTAAGACCTACGAGCTGCCCCGCCTCGGCAAGCACTCCTTCGAGAACGCCGTCGCGAGCCCATTCGCGCAGAAGAAGACCATCGTCATGCTGGATGACGATGCCAACGCCGCAACCAACGTGACGCCCGCCACGGTATGCCGCGCTGCCGGCCAGACCGGCTGCGCCGCGCCGGGCAGCGAGCTGTTCATGTACGTCGGCACGAAGCAGAGCACCGGCAACGAGATCGAGCGCGCCGGGCTCACCAACGGCAAACTCTTCGGCCTCCGCGTGAAGGTGGGCGGTGCCGTCGTGACGGGCGAGAACCTCGACTTCGTGTTCTCCTCGACGGCACCGGCGGTCACCTCGGCCCAGGCCGAGTTCGTTGACCTCGGCGATGTGTCCGGCAAGACCGGCCAACAGATCGAGGACGACGCGTTGGCGGCGCAGGTGACGCAGTTCATGCGCATTGAGGACGGCGCCTGGGACCCGCGGCCCGGCAAGCAGAACGACTATTACTTCGTCACCACCGGCGCCATCTCGGCCACCCAGGCCACCTGGCGTCCGTCACGCCTGTGGCACGTGCACTTCAAAGACATCGCCAATCCGGAGGCGGGCGGCACCATCGAGATGCTGCTGACCAACCAGTTCTTCGCCGGTGCCGGCACGACACCCGACGACGACCCCACCTTCCAGATGTTCGACAACATGGCTATCGACGGGCTCGGCCGCATCGTTCTGTTGGAGGACGTGGGCAACAACGCCCGCCGGGGTCGCATCTACGTGTACGGCATCGACAACCGCAAACTGGAGCAGGTGGCGGTCCACAACCCCAAGTTCTTCCAGCCCGGCAGCCCGGACTTCATCACCCAGGATGAGGAGGCCTCGGGCGTGATCGACGCCTCCAACTTCCTCGGTGCCGGCTGGTTCCTGACCACGGTGCAGAACCACCGCCCATCCAGCGATGCCGAGCTGGTGGAAGGTGGCCAGCTGTTGGCCGTGTTCATCGACCCGTCCATCGGTCGATAGCACCGCCGGCCGACGAGCCTTGACGGCCCGAGCCAGCATTTGGCTCGGGCCGTTGTATTTCTGGCGCGGCGTCCCGCCCGCAACAGCTCGCTGCGTCAATCCACACCCAGGCGGGTGCCCGCCCTCCACGACGGTCTGTGTGCACGCCACCTACACGGAGGTCGTACCTCAGATCCTGGACACGTGCAGTGGCGGGACGCGGTCGCGCCACGGCATGGCGGCCTCCAGGGCAGTGGCAAGCTGCAGCAGCACGTGCTCGGCGGCCGGCTTGGCGGCGATCTGTGCGCCAATCGGAACGCCGGTGGAGTGCATGGCCAGCGGCAGCGACATGGCAGGCGTGCCCATGACATTGTGCGGGATGGTGTACTGGATGGGGGCCTTGAACAGCTCGTCGATCAGGTTGTGCCAGCCGACTCCGGGCCTGGAGAGGTGGTAGCGGCCCCAGGGCTCCGCCACCCGCGCGGTCGTTGGCGACAGCCAGATGTCGTACCTGGTGAAGAACTGGCCCATCCGGCGGCGCGCCGTGTTGGCCGCGGCGTTGGCGGCGATGAACCGCTCCACCGTGATCTGCTTGGCCGCCTCATAGACGGACAGGATCACCGGCTCCAGCGTATCGGGGCCGACCTTGCGGCCGCTGCGCCTGGCGTAGCCGTCGAGGCGGGAGTCGAAGCCGAAGAAGAAGATGTCGGTGGTGGCGCGCACCATGGCTTCACCGTCGACCTCGACCCTCGCGGTTTCCACGCTGTGGCCCATGTCGGCCAGCACCTTGCCGGCGGCCTGCACGGCGTGCGCCACCTCGGGGTCCACCTCGATGCCCAGCAACGCATCGAGGATGATGCCGATCCTTAGCTTGTTCGGCGACTTGGTGGCCAGGGTCGCGTAGGGCTCGTCGGGCCTGGGAATGATGAAGGGGTCGCCGGGCTGCGGGATGGACACGCAGTCGAGCATGGCCGCGGCGTCGCGCACGGTCTTGGTCTGCACGAAGTTCATGGAATAGCCCCAGCCGCCCTCGTCCACCACCGGGCCGATGGAGACGCGCATGCGCGAGGGCTTGAGCCCCACGCCGCCGCACCAGGAGGCCGGAATGCGGATGGAGCCGCCGATGTCGGAACCGTGGGCGATGGGGACGATGCCAGCCATGACCGCCGCCATGCCGCCGCCGGTGGAACCCCCCGCCGACCAGCCTTGCTTCCAGGGGTTGGAGGTGTTGCCGTAAAGGGCGCTCTCGGTGGTGGCCGCCATAGAGTATTCCGGCGCCGCCGAGCGCCCGAGGATGTTGACGCCCGCGGCCTTGAGCAGGTCTGCGAAGCAGGTGTCGGACTCCACCAGCATTCCCTCGCACAGCCGCGAGCCGAACTCGATCTTGCGGCCCTTCTCGTGGCCGAACACGTCCTTGATGAGGAACGGCACGCCGCGGAATGGCCCGCTGCCGAGGCGCGCCTCGTCGAGTCCCTCGATGCGGTCGGCGTAGAGCTCCACCACCGCGTTGACGGCCCCGTCCACTCTCTCAATCGCCGCCACCGCCGCCAGCGCCAGCTCCTTGGGAGAGACCTGCCTCTTGGCCACCAGCTCGGCCAGGCCCAAAGCGTCGTAGCTGGCGTATTCGGCGAGGTTCATGGGCTCCTCCTTCTGCGATGCGGCGCGTCAAATGCCCGTGCGGGGCCAGTAGAGCAGGGCGGACACGCACTCGACAAGCACTGCAGGCGCCGCGTTTGCCTGCGCGCGTGCATTGCCGCTATGTGGGCGTGCGGTCGTCCCATGGACGACCACGAGCGAGGCCATTGAGCGGTTTCTCGTCAGGCAGTGTTGGCGGCGCGCTCAGGCGGATGCGCTTCTGGCGATGAGGCGGTTCCCGAGGGGCTCCTGGCAGGGTCGCCAGCTCCACGTCGATCGCGCACACGGTTTGTCGAGCGGGGGCTAGCCGAGCGGGTCTTGCAGCAGCACGAGGGGATTGGACAAGGTGCACACGACATCGGCCGCCGAAGAATTGGCCCAAGCCTTGGGCATGGCGCAGGGGGCCGCGCAGGAAGACGATCCACTCAACCAGTGTGCCGAGTGTGAGGCGGACGACAAAGTTGCGCGTCTGCCGACCGCATAGCCGAGGAGCTGTTGGGCTCACGTGGGCAAAGAAAGGCCAGGGGACGAAACGGCGAGCATCGTCTGATGGCAACGAAGCCGTTCTCTGCCGTGGCCAAATTGACGCCAAGCGAGCATCGAGCGATAGCACAAGTGCGCAGAATTCGGGGCCGCCAGGTCCGTTCGACTGGCGAGGGCGGACAAGAAGGGGCTCCGCACGGGTTGCGTGCCGAGCCCCGAAAACTCCAACCCAGATATGAACGATCCGCTACTTCTTCGCCGCCATACAAGCCCCCTTGCCGTCCTTGCCACCCTTCGGATCCCACTTCATTTTTGCCTTTTGGCAATCCGCCTTGTTGGCGGGTGGGGCTTGCTGCGCGAGCACAGCGGGAGCGATAGCCAGTGCGGCCACCACAGCGGCTAGTGGTAACAGCTTCATACCTTCCTCCGTTGATGGCTCGGTTCCCCCGAGCAAGACAAACTCCGACAACAAACCACACAACCTTGTTGGAATTTGAGCTGATCGGTGAACGTCAGTAGACCGGAGCGTTCACAAGCCGTTCAGGCATCTGCCACGCCGCAGACGCGAACATCGGGACCAGAGTATTTCGGCACCCATCTGACAGATGAGCCGACCTGAAAGGGTTGCAAGAGGGACTTGTCACCACCGGTTCAAAGTACACGTGCCACCATTGATCCATCCGTGGATCGACCGTGACCGTTGTCAACGGCACGAGGTATAGGGTCGGCAACTGTGCCGGGCGTTGCCGAAGGTGGCGATGCACTCATGCGGGGGGCTGATTGGACGACTGGCGCTAACCCGCGCTACCGGCGCCACGAATACCATCGGGGTGGACCGGTGCGACGACCGCTGTTGCGTCTGGCGGCGCGAGTGCATGGGCGATGGGAGCTGGGGGCTGCAGGGACTTCAGGCGGCGCCTCTGCGCCAAAGGCTGCTAACGCGGCAACCCCGACAAGAGCGAAAGCAAACCCTTCGATGACGCGTCGTTAAGATGCAAGGTGCCGTCGAAACCAGGAGCGCGACAATCTTCTGGGAGAAAGTCCGTCGGGAGCCTGACTACTGGGCTGGCGGCGGTCGGCGTAGAGGGGGCGTGAGTCGGACACAGGCTTCCGTGCGGAACTGCAGGAACCAGGCCCCCTGGGGCTTTGCGAATGGTGCGAATTGGCGCTTTTGTCCCACCTCAGGCCGGCGCCATGGCCGCCCCGAAATCGGCCGTGCGGCCCGGAGCGGCTTCGAACAGGGCGCGGGTATAGGTGTGGTTAGGCGAGGCAAACACCTCTGCCGTGACGCCCTGCTCCACCACCACGCCCTGGTGCATCACCGCGATGCGGTCACAGATCTGGGCGGCGACGCGGAGGTCGTGGGTAATGAACAGCACCGCGAGGTCGAAGCGGCGGCGTACGTCGTCAAGGAGCCGCAACACCTGGGCCTGCACCGATACGTCGAGGGCGGAGACGGCCTCATCGGCGATGAGCAGCTGCGGCTCCATGGCGAGCGCCCTGGCGATGGCGATGCGCTGGCGTTGGCCGCCGGAGAACTGGTGCGGGTACCGGTCGAGGACATCTGGCGATAGGCCAACCAGGGTCATCAGGCGGCCGGCGCGCTGCTGGGCTTCCGCCCCCCTCAGGCCGAAGTTCATGGGGCCCTCGATGATGGAGGCGCCCACCGTGCGGCGCGGGTTGAGCGAGCGGTACGGGTCCTGGAACACGATCTGCACGTGCCGGCGATGCGCGCGTAGGCGGGCCTGGGACAGGTGCGCCACATCGATATCGCCGATGCGGATGACGCCGGTCGTGGGCTCGATGAGACGCGCGATGCAGCGCGCCACCGTGGACTTGCCCGAACCCGACTCACCGACGATGCCCACCGTCTCGCCGCGCCGCACCTCGATCCGCACGTCCTGTGCCGCCCGCACGACCCGGCCGGGGAAGAAGAGGTTACCGCTGCGATAGGTCTTGGAAAGGCCGGCCGTGGCCAGCGCCACCGCCCCGGTCTTGGGTGTGCGCGGTGGTGGCTTGAGGCTTGGCACGGAGTTGATGAGCATGCGCGTGTAGTCGGACCGGGGGCGGCGCAGGATGTCGGCAACGGCGCCCGTCTCCACCACGCGGCCCGACTGCATGACCACCACGCGGTGCGCGATCTCGCCCACCACCCCGAAATCGTGGGTGATGAACAGCACGCCGGTGCCGCGCCGCTCCTGCAGCTCGCGGATGAGCTGGAGGATCTGAGCCTGCGTGGTCACATCCAGAGCCGTGGTAGGTTCGTCAGCGATCAGCAGCGACGGATCCAGCACCAGGGCAGCGGCAATCATGATGCGTTGGCGCTGGCCGCCGGAGATCTGGTGCGGGTAGACATCGATCAGTCGCTCCGGTTCTGGCAGGTGCACCGCCCGCATGATCTCCAGCACGCGCTGGCGGCGGTCGGGTGCGGAAAGGGACGTGTGGATCTCCAGAACCTCGGCGATCTGGTCGCCAACCGTCATGACCGGGTTGAGGGCGGTCATGGGCTCCTGGAAGATCATGGCCATGCGTGTGCCGCGCAGCGCGCGCCGGCGCGCCGGCGTGGCCTGGAGCACATCCTCGCCCTGCAGAAGCACCTGGCCGGCCTTGGCCTGCAGTTCGCGCGGCAACAGGCCCATGATGGTGTGAGCGGTGACGGACTTGCCGGAACCCGACTCGCCCACCACGCACACGATCTCACCGGGCGCGACAGCGAGGGAGACATCCTCGACCGCGTTGGCGCGGTCGGATCCGGCCGGCAGCGCAACCGAAAGGCCCTCGATGGTGAGAACCGGGGAAGGAGCACCGGTGTCGGCCATCCTAGCCCGCTCCCCTCACACCCGCTTGGCGAAACGCGGATCGAGCGTGTCGCGTAGGCCGTCGCCCAGCATGTTGATGGCCAGCACGGCGAGCGCGAGGCACACGCCCGGATAGAAGATGTTGTGCGGATAGATGCGGAACAGCGAGCGCCCCTCGGCCATGATGTTACCCCAAGTGGGGGTCTCGGGCGGGATGCCGATGCCGAGGAACGAGAGGATCGCCTCGATCAGGATGGCCGAGGCGCAGATGAAGGTGCCCTGCACAATGAGCGGGGCGACGGTGTTGGGCAGCACGTGGCGCACCAGCAGGAGGGGTGTGGGGGTGCCGACCGTGATGGCGGCCTCCACGTAGGGCTCCTCTCGGATCGACAGCACGGTGGCGCGAACGAGACGCACTACGCGCGGGATGTCGGGGATGACGATGGCGATCGCCACCGCCACCAGCCCCGCGCGCGACAGCGAAACGACACCCATGGCAAGCAGGATGGCGGGGATCGCCATCAGGCCATCCATGATGCGCATGATGACGCCGTCGAGCCAGCGCACATAGCCGGCGACGAGACCGATCGCAAGTCCGATGGCGACGGCGAGGATGGCCGCGGTTATGCCGATGATAAGCGAGACACGCGCGCCGTAGACCACGCGGCTGTACACGTCGCGGCCCAGCGAGTCGGTGCCGAAGCGGTGCACAAAGGTCTTCTCGTGCCCGGCATCGTCGCGGATCACGCGCTCTGCGCCGGGCTTCCTGTTGCGGGACGCCGGGTTGATCTCGGACGGGTCGATGGTACCTAACACCGGCGCCAGCAGGCCGACGAGGGCGAGGATCGCCACGATCGCAGCGCCGATGATGACCCGCGGGTTGCGGGCGAGGGCGCGCAGGGTACCCATCCGCCGCGCCGCCAGCGCGGGCTCAGCCACATCGCCGGGTAGGACCTCGATGCTCAATAGCGGATCCTCGGGTCCAGAACCGTGTAGGCTACGTCCACGGCCAGGTTGATGAGCACGTAGGCGAGCGAGAAGAGCAGGATCACCGCCTGGATGGTGGGATAGTCGCGTGCTAGCACGGCATCGACGGTGAGGCGGCCCAGGCCGGGGATGGTGAAGACCGACTCGGTAACCACCACGCCGCCGATCAGGAGCGCTACGCCCAGGCCGATCACCGTGACGATGGGGACGGCCGCATTCGCCAGCGCGTGGCGGATGAGCACTCCGCCCTCGGTCTGGCCCTTGGCGCGGGCGGTACGGATGTAATCCTCGTTCATTACCTCCAGCACGCTGGTGCGGGCGATGCGGGCGATGAGGGCGATGTAGATCACCGACAACGTCAGGGCCGGCAGGATAAGACGCTGCAGCCAACCGCCGATGCCAAGGCCGATGCGCTGGTAGCCCTGGACGGGCAGCCAGTTGAGTTCGATGGCGAACACATAGATCAGAAGGTAGCCAACCACGAACACGGGCACCGAGAAGCCCAGCACCGAGAAACCCATGACGAGGCCGTCAAGCCAGCCGCCATGGCGCCAGGCGGCGAGCGTGCCGAGAGGTATGGCGACAAGCACCGCGAGCACGATGGTGAGGAGCGCCAGGGACATCGTGGGCTCCAGCCGGTCCAGAATCAGCTCGGCCACATTCTTCTTGAAGAAGAACGACTCGCCGAAGTCGCCCTTCAGCGTCCGCCTCGCCCAGATGTAGAACTGGGTGGCGATGGGCTGGTCGAGCCCCAGACGCGTACGGATTTCGGCCACCTGCTCGGTGGTGGCGTTGTCTCCGGCGATGATGGCGGCGGGATCGGACGGTGTGAGCCGCAGCATCAAGAACACGAGCACCGCGACGATCAGCATCACGGGGATGGTGGCCACGAGCCTGCGCAGGACATAGGCGAGCATGGGCCCGGTCTGCCTTATGTAGGGTTGGGTCAACGCCAGCGAAAGCTGGCGGCAGACCCAACATTTGCGCGGTGCGGCACGCCGTGTTGGGCCTTCGCTGCCGCTCGGCCCAACCTGCGCGTCGGCCGATGAGCGTTAGTTGGCGCTGATGTTCCAGAACACGGGCGCGGGCGCCGCCAACATGCCGTTCACGTTCTTGCGCATCACCGCCGGGAGATACCACTGCCCCAGGGGGAGGTGCGTCACCACCTTGGTGTTGAGAACCTGCACCTCGTCAGCGATCGCCTTCTGCTTCGCGGGGTCGGCCTCGCGCGCGAACAAGTCTCTCAGCTTCTCCATGTCAGGATCGCACGGCCACCCGAATATGGCCTTGTCGCACGCGGAATTCATGAAGGCGGTGAAGATCGGGTTGCTGATGTCGGCCGCCACCCACGAGGTGAGGAAAGCGTGCCAGCCGCCGGCGCCTGGCGGGTCCTTCTTGGCGCGGCGCGCCACCAGCGTCTGCCAATCCATGGACTGCATGTCCACCTTGAAGCCCGCCTTCTCCATGAGCGACTTGGCCACGGGCGCGAGATTGGTGAGGACCTGCAGGTCGGTCGAGTGCATGAGCACAATCGGCGTGCCGTCATAGCCCGCTTCCTTCAAGAGCTCCTGCGCCTTCTTGAAGTTGGAGCCGAGCAGGCCCTCCATCGGCTTCTCGTTTGCGAATGGCGTGCCGCAGGGGAAGTAGGACTTACAGACCTTGTAGTACTTGGGATCGCCCACGACGGCCTTGACGAAGTCTTCCTGGTTGAACGCGTAGAACAGCGCCTCGCGCACCTTGGGATTGTCGAAGGGCTTGTGCAGCCAGTTCGGCCGGAAGGTGAACTGGTTGCCGGCCGCGTTCCAGTCGAAGGCCTTGATGTTCGGGTCTGAGAGCACAAGCGGCAGCAGGTCGTGGGACGGCGCCTCGATGAAGTCGATCTCGCCCGCCAGCAGGGCGTTGACGGCCTGCTGCTGGTCGGAGATCGCCCGCCATTCCACGCGGTCGACCTTGACAACCTTGCCGCCGGCGAGGCCGGACGCGGGCTCGGAGCGCGGCTTGTATTTGTCGAACTTGACGTAGACGGTCTTGTCGCCAGGCTTCCATTCGTCCTTCTTGAAGATGAACGGGCCCGAGCCCGTGAAATCGGAGATCTGTGTGTTGGGGTCAGTCTCAGCCACGCGCTTCGGCATCATGAAGGGCACGGCCGAGGAGGGCTTGCCAAGGCCCAGGAGCACAAGGCCGGTTGGCTCCTTGAGCCTGATGACGAAGGTCTTATCGTCCTTGATCTCGAAGCCCGAAACGAACGACATGAGCTTCTGGCCGGTGGCATCCTTGGCGGCCCATCGCTTGATGGAGGCGACGCAGTCCTCCGCCCTGACCGGCGTGCCGTCGTGCCAGAGGAGGCCATCGCGCAAGGTGAACGTGTGGACGAGCTTGTCGGGCGAGACCTCGTATGTGCCGACCATCTGCGGCTTGATCTCGCCATTGGCATCGGTGGCGAACAGCGTGTCGTAGATCATATAGCCGTGGTTGCGCACGATGTAGGCCGTGGTCCAGATCGGGTCGAGGATCTTGAGGTCGGAGTGCATCACGGCGCGCAGGGTGGTCTGCGCATGTCCGGAGCCCGAAAGACCCGCGGCGGCGGCCGCTGTCAGGACGGCCATTGCCCACCGGCGCAACCAAGTCATCGTCCCCTCCACTTATCTGGAGTTCGCCCCCATGCCGCAGAGCCGACGGAGCCCCGGCAGCTCGGCTTTCCTTGTCCGAATTAGACAGCCCGCCCTGCGGCAAGTCAAAGCCTGGATGTGCCGTATTTTCGATCTTCGTGCCCAGTACATCGGCACCTATGGCCTTGTAGGCAATGGCGATTCGCCGGAGAAGTGAGCGCCCGGCAAGGACCGGTTTCGGTCGGGGGTCTCGTCGCCAAGTCAAGACGGCCGTCTTTTCAGAAGGGAGGCCCGCCCATAAGCAAAGCCAAACCGGTCGAGCATATCCGGTACCACGGGACGCAAGCGTATGGGCGCGGGGGTAGACGATCGACGGGGTGCCCACAGGGTACTGGGAATGGTTCAGGTGCGCCCCGACGGCGTGCGCATGCGCTCGGGCCAATTCAAGGATGGGAGCAGGTCGGCGAATGGACAACCTATGACAGGACCGGCGCCGTCTATAATCTGACCAGCATGAAGCCGAAGAAAGCGAAGCCTTCAGGCTAGCGCCAGCTCCAGCCACAGGGACAAAGCCGAAGGACAGGGCCGGAAGGACAGCGACAAGGGACAGGGACAAGGGCCAGGGACAAGGGCCAGGGACAAGGGCCAGGGACACAGGTCAGGGACACAGGTCAGGGACACAGGTCAGGGACACAGGTCAGGGACACAGGTCAGGGACAGCGCATGCATCTCTTCACCGCCTCGCTCGGCACTGAGACCAACACGTTCTCGCCGATCCCGACCGGGAGGCGGCTGTTCGCTGAGACGGCGTTGGTGCGGGGCGGCGCGTATGGCGCCGCACCCAATCTCTTCGCGCTGCCGATGATTGAGTTCCGCGACCGGGCGCGGGCCAGGGGCTGGCGGGTGACGGAGAGCCTGTGCACGTTCGCCATGCCAGCGGGCACCACGGTGCAGAGAGTGTACGAGGCGTTTCGCGATGAGATCCTGGTGGACCTCGCCAAGGCGATGCCGGTCGACGCCGTCCTCCTCAGCCTGCACGGAGCGATGGTGGCTGAGGCGACGGAGTCGTGCGAGACCGACCTCGTTCAGCGCATCCGCGCCGTGGTCGGGCCAGTCGTGCCGATCGGCGCGGAGCTCGATCTGCACTGCCATCTCACCGACGAGCTGGTGGCGGCGGCCAGCGCCATCGTCATCTTCAAGGAGTACCCACACGTCGACGTGCGCGAGCGCGCGGGCGAGCTGTTCGACATCGTCGCGGCGGCGGCGGAGGGCCGGGCGGCCCCGCGCATGGCCCTGTTCGACTGCCGCATGCTCGGGCTCTATCCTACCACCGTTGAGCCCATGGCCTCGTTCCTGCGCAAGATCCGGGGGCTGGAGGGCCGCGATGGCGTGCTGTCGATCTCGATCGCGCACGGTTTCCCCTGGGGCGACGTTTCCGAGGCGGGCACGCGCGTGCTCCTCATCACCGACGGGGCAAAGGCCGACGGACCGGGGCTGGCGCGTGCGCTGGGCCTGGAACTGCGCGAGCTGCGCCCGCACATCGAGGCGCCGTGGCTGCCGCTCGATGTCGCGCTCGAACGTGCGATGGCGGCGCCGGCCGGCCCGATCGTGTTGGCCGACATGGCCGACAACGCCGGCGGTGGTGCGCCTAGCGACTCCACGTTCGTGCTGCGGGCCATGCTGGACCGAGGTATGAGTGATGCGGCAGTCGGTTGCGTCTGGGACCCCGGAGCGGTGGCGCTCGCCTTCGAGGCGGGCGAAGGTGCGCGGCTCAACGTGCGTGTTGGCGGCAAGCTTGGGCCGATGTCGGGCGATCCGATCGACCTCGACGCCACCGTCACGCGCGTGGTGCGCGACGCCGTGCAGGATGGTCTGGCTGGCAAGGTCGGCATGGGGGACAGCGCCGCCATCCGCGCTGGCGGCATCGACATCGTGCTGAACTCCTGGCGCACACAGGTATTCACGCCGAGCGCCTTCACGAGCGTTGGGATCGACCCGGCTGCCAAGCGCTATGTGGTGGTCAAGTCCATGAACCACTTCCGCGCCGGCTTCGAGCCCATCGCCAAGGCGATCCTCTATGCGGCCGCGCCGGGCGCCATCGACTTCGACTACACCCGCATCGGGTACACGCGCCTGCGTCGTCCCATCTACCCGCTCGATACGCATGCTTGGGCCGACACGTGATCGACAAGCTGCGAACTCATCCTGTAGCCCTTAGCGTAGCTAATTTTGCGCCGGGAAGTAGTTAGGATACCTTCGCATGGCCCAGAGCAACGCCATCGCCCTGCCTGAGGGTGCGCGCGAGCACATCGAGGCGGCGGTGGAGACCGGCTTCGAGCGGCAGCTCGCGACCACCATTGCCTTTGTGGCCATTCCCAGCACCCGCGGCCAGGAGGGGCCGTGCCAAGACATGTTCGCAGGCCTGCTGCGCCAGCGCGAGTACGAGGTGGACGATTGGGTCATCAACCAGGATGAGCTGGAATCGCTGCCCGGCTATGGTCCGGTCGAGACCGACCTCTCACGCGCTCGCACGGTCGTCGGCACCTACCGGCCGGTCAGGGAAACGGGGCGGTCGCTGATCCTGCAGGGCCACTGCGACGTAGTGCCTGCGGGCCCGCTCGATATGTGGCAGACGCCTCCGTTCCAGCCCGTGGTCAAGGACGGCTGGCTCTATGGCCGCGGCGCCGGGGACATGAAATCGGGCACCATCGCCGCGCTCTTTGCGCTCGACGCGCTCAAGGTTGCAGGGCTCGCAGCCAAGGGCCGCATCCACCTGCAGTCGGTGATCGAGGAGGAGAGCACCGGGCTCGGCGCGCTCTCCACCCTGCAGCGAGGCTACCGCGCCGATGCCTGCCTGATCCCCGAGCCGACCGATCGCCGCCTGATCCGGGCACAGGTGGGCGTGATTTGGTTCCGGCTCAAGGTGCGCGGGCTCCCGGTCCATGTCTCGACCGCCGGCACCGGATCCAACGCGATCATGGCGGCGTATCAGGTCATCCAGGCGCTGCAGCAGTTGGAAGCGGATTGGAATGAACGCGCCAAGAGCCACCGGTACTTCAAAACGGTAAACCATCCGCTCAACTTCAATCCTGGTGTCGTGAGGGGCGGCGACTGGGCCTCCAGCGTGCCCGCTTGGTGCGATGTGGATTGCCGCATGGGGATCCTGCCAGGCTGGAAGGTGGCCGATGCCCAGGCCGAGATCGTGGCCTGCGTGGCGGAAGCGGCCAAGCACCACCCCTTCTTGGCGGCCAACCCGCCGCAGGTCGTATGGTCCGGCTTCCTGGCGCCTGGCTACGAGCTGAGCGCCGGTGGGGCGAGCGAAGCAATACTCGCCGCCGCGCACGAGACGGTGTTTGGCGACACGCTCGCTGACGCCTATTTCACGGCCCTCACCGACACGCGCTTTTATGGGCTCGACCACGGCATCCCCGCTCTCTGCTTCGGGGCCAGGGCCGAGAACATCCACGGCTTCAACGAGCGCGTCGACCTTACCTCGCTCAAGAAGGTCACCAAGACGCTGGCCCTGTTCATCGCCGGTTGGTGCGGCCTCGAGGGGGCGTGAGCTTCGGCAACCGGCCTCCTCGCCGAGCAGAACGCGCAGGCACCGTCTCGACCGATCCTGCGCTCTCAGGGCACGTCGTCAAACAAAAAGTAGGCTTGGCGCCGGCTTGCGTTTCGACGCGGCACACCGACCAGGCGGTGCCGCCTTGATGGAGCCTTGGGATTTTTCTCGCACCGGGGGCGTGGCCCGGCAGTCCCGTTTCGGTTGGACCGCCTCGATGGGGCGGGGCCGTGCTAGAAGGGCGGCTCCATCAACACTGGCGTAAGGCCATGGACACCTCCGCGCTGCTCAGGCCCCCCCATTTCGATCCTCGCGAGGTGAGCGCGGAGCTGGCGGAGCTTGCGAGGACGAACGGTGGGGTGGAGCGGGCGCGGCCGGCGGTGGTGTGCCGGCTCAAGCAGCTGCTCAAGACGGCACGTGAGGCGGCTCAGCGGCAGCTGGTGGCGGACGGCCGTGGGCGGCGTTGTGCGGCTGGGCTCGCAGCATTCCAGGATGCTCTGATCGGCGTCATCTACGAATACACAGTGACCGAGGCCTACAAGGTCATGAATCCCTCGGCGGCCGAGCACATGGCCGTTGCGGCCACGGGTGGCTACGGGCGCGGGCTGCTGGCGCCCCACTCCGACGTGGACCTGCTGTTCCTGTTGCCCTACAAACAGACACCGTGGGGCGAGAGCGTGGTTGAACACGTGCTCTACCTGCTGTGGGACCTGGGCCTCAAGGTTGGCCACGCCACGCGCAACATTGACCAGACGCTCAGGCTCGCCCGCACCGACATCACCATCCGCACCGCCCTCCTCGATGCGCGCTTGATCCTGGGGGACTCCCCGCTGTTTGAGGAGCTGATGCGGCGCTTCCGGGAAGAGCTCAAACCCGGCACCGGCAAGCAGTTCGTGGAGGCCAAGCTGGGGGAGCGCGACGAACGCCATCGCCGCGCGGGCGAATCGCGCTACCGGGTGGAGCCGAATATCAAGGACGGCAAGGGCGGCCTGCGCGACCTGCACACGCTGCACTGGCTCGCCAAATACCTCTACGGCCAGGGGCTCGGGGTGGATCGCGGCGAGAGCCAGCTCTTCACGCACGACGAGAACGCCACCTTCCGCCGCTGCGAGAACTTCCTGTGGAAGGTGCGGTGCCACCTGCATTTCCTGGCCGGCCGGCCGGAGGAGCGCCTCACCTTCGATGTCCAGCAGGCCATGGCCGAGCGTCTGGGATACGGCGATCGCGCCGGTCTGCGCGGGGTCGAGCGCTTCATGAAGCACTACTTCCTGGTGGCCAAGGACGTGGGCGACCTCACCACGGTGCTGTGCTCGGCGCTTGAGATGGAGCAGGTCAAGCCATCGCCGACGCTCTCGCTGCTCAACCCGCTCAACTGGAGACCGCGCGCCAAGGCGCGGGCCAACGGGGACTTCCGGCTCGAGCACGGGCGGCTCAACGTCGCCAGCAGCGACGTGTTCTCGCGCGATCCCGTCAACCTGATCCGGTTCTTCGCCAAGGCCGAGGAGACCAACTCCTTCTTCCATCCCGACGCCCTGCGCCTGCTGCGCCGGTCGCTGCGGCTCATCGACGACAAGCTGCGCAACGACCCCGAGGCCAACGGCATTTTCCTGGAGATGCTGTGCTCACCCCAGAACTCGGAGCCGACGCTCAGGCGCATGAACGAGGCGGGCGTGCTCGGCCGGTTCATCCCGGACTTCGGCCGGGTCGTGTCGATGATGCAGTTCAACATGTACCACCATTACACGGTGGACGAGCACTTGATCCGGACCATCGGCGTGCTGGCCGGCATCGAGCGCGGCGAGGACGCCGACGCGCACCCGCTCGCCACGCGTATCATCGGCACCATCCAGCACCGGCGCGCGCTGTACGTGGCCGCCTTCCTTCATGACATCGCCAAGGGCCGCGACGAGGACCATTCGCTGGTCGGCGTACGCATAGCCAAGAACCTGGGTCCGCGCCTCGGGCTCACGCCAGCCGAGACCGAGACGGCCATGTGGCTCATCGAGCAGCACCTGACCATGAGCCACGTGGCGTTCTCGCGCGACATCGGCGACCCGAAGACGGTGCGTGATTTCGCCAACATCGTGCAGAGCCCGGAGCGCCTGAAGCTCCTCTTGGTGCTCACTGTCGCCGACATCCGCGCCGTCGGGCCCGGCATCTGGAACGGGTGGAAGGGGCAGCTCCTGCGTGCGCTCTACTCTGAGGCCGAGCCGATGGTGGCGGGCGGGCACACGCAGCTGCCGGCGCACGAGCGCACGGCGAAGGCCCAGGAGGCGTTCCGCGCCGCCGTGGCCGACTGGCCCAAGGAGGACGTGGAGCGCTTCATTGGCCGGCACTACCCCGACTACTGGCTGCGTACCGACACGCGCAAGGCGGTGGAACACGCCAGGATGGTGCGCGCGGCGGAGGCCATGGGCAGCCGGTTCGCCAGCCACGTCGGCACCGACGCCTTCACGGCCATCACCGAGCTGTCGCTGATGGCCCCCAACCACCCACGCCTGCTCGCCGCGCTTGCGGGCGCCTGCGCCGCGGCCGGGGCCAACATCTCGAGCGCGCACATCTCGACCACCCGCGACGGTATCGCGCTCGACACCTTCCTGCTGGCGCGCGACTTCGACCTCGACGAGGACGAGGTGCGGCGCGCCGGGCGCATCATGGACATCATCGAGAAGCTGCTCAAGGGCGAGGTGCGGCTACCGGACCTCATGGCCAGGCCGCGCACGCAGCGCGGCAGCCCGATCGGCGCCTTCACGGTAACGCCCGAGGTGCTGGTCGACAATACGCTCTCCAACGAGTTCACGGTGGTGCAGGTATCGGGGCTCGACCGGCCGGGGCTGCTTTACGAGGTGACCAGCGTGCTGTCGGACCTCAACCTCGACATCACCTCGGCCCACATCGCAACCTTCGGCGAGAAGGCGGTGGACGTTTTCTACGTCACCGACCTCACCAATAAGAAGGTCGCGGACCCACGCCGCCAGAAGGCCATCGAGGAGCGCCTGCTGGCGATCCTCGGGGCGAGCGCGACCTAGCAAGAGCATCCGGAAACCGCGGTCGAAGGCGGAGGCTATAAGCAATCTGAGGGCATGGCGATGGCGATCGCGCTCCTCGTACGTCATTCCTACGGCGGCCGGAACCCATAGGCCACACCCTTGCACCGGGGCGCATCCCTCGGCGAGGCCTCACGCTTGGAGGCATGCCGATTGACCGCCGCACCCAGCCCTCGCAGGTGACTGCGTTCGAGCCTTCGTGGGATGACGCCGCGACCAGCGTATCGGCTGAAGCCCGCACGCACATCGTTGCAACCGCTGCGGGTTGGCAGCCGCCGGTGGCCAACGATCCAGGACCTCCTGGAGCCGGTCGGGGGCTTCCCGAGGTGGCCTCAAGAAGCTGCTCGCCGCTTCCAGCGTCGCCCAGCGGAGTCCATGGCCTGGATGACGGGCGCGGTCAGCGGTATTGCCTCGGTCCGCTATTGCGAAACAGGAGCGTGAGCAGGACACCGGCTGCGAAGCCGCCCACGTGCGCCATGTAGGCCACGCCGCCCACCTCCTCGCTCTGGGCGGTGGCAAAGAGCGCGCCTGCCCCGGTCACAATCTGCAGGACGATCCAGAAGCCCAGCACCAGGATGGCCGGCATGGCAACGATCTGGTTGTAGAGCAGCACCCTGACGCGGGCTTGGGGGAACATGAGGAGATAGGCACCGAGCGTGCCCGCAATGGCGCCCGAGGCGCCGACATTGGGAATCCTGGAGTGGGGCGAGACGTAGTACTGGGCGAAGGTGGCCGCGATCCCGCACACCAGGTAGAAGATGAGGAACTTCACCGGCCCGAATTCGTCCTCGACGTTGTCGCCGAATATCCACAGGTAAAGCATGTTGCCGCCAAGGTGCAACCAGCCAGCATGCATGAACATGGCAGTGAAAATGGTGGGCACGGTGCCCGCCGGGTCCACGCCGAAGCGCTGTGGGATGAACGCCCAGCGCTGGATGAAGGCCTCGCCGCCGCTGAGCTCGATAAAGAAGAAGATGACGTTGAGCGCGATGAGCCCGTAGGTCACGACCGGCAGCGACCTCCGCGCCGTGTTGTCATCGCCGATCGGGAACATGAAAGTCCGCCCTTGCGTGTTGCCGCCTTGCCCAATGTCGCACATCTGCCGCCCGCAGCGAACAGCGCCTGCGGCGAAACTGCCCCAGCTCAACACGAAATCGCGCCGGTGTTGCGGCGGTCGCCCTTGCACCTGCCTTGCTCTTCCTGGGGCGCCGGGCTAGGGCTCGCTCCATGAAGCTCTATCGCGCCTTCGCCACCGTCGGCGGCCTGACCATGCTCAGCCGCGTCCTCGGTTTCGCCCGCGACATCCTGATCGCGGCCACACTGGGCTCCGGTGCGGTTGCCGACGCGTTTTTTGTGGCCTTCCGCTTCCCCAATCTGTTCCGGCGCCTGTTCGGCGAGGGCGCCTTCAACTCGGCCTTCGTACCGCTGTTCGCCGGGCGCCTCGAAAGCGGGGGCCGCGAGGCGGCACGGGCGTTTGCCGAGGAGGCGCTGGCCGGCCTCGTGTTCATCCTCGTGCTGCTGACGGCGGTCGCCGAGATCGCCATGCCCTTTCTTATGCTGGGGCTGGCGCCGGGGTTCAATGCCAACCCGGACAAGTTCGACCTGGCGGTGCTGCTCACCCGCATCACCATGCCCTACCTGTTGTGTATGTCGGTGGTGGCGCTGCTCTCGGGCGTGCTCAACTCGGTGGGTAAGTTCGTGGAGAGCTCGGCCGTCTCCATCGTCCTCAACCTCACCATGATGGTGGCCACACTGGTGGCCATGGCGATGGGTCTCAGCAACGAGCCAATGGCCGGCGTGGTGCAGGCCTGGGGCGTGTTCGCCGCCGGCGGCCTGCAGCTCATCGTGCTGCTCGACGGCGCGCGCCGCAACGGGCTGTGGCTCAAACTGCGCCGCCCGCGCATGACCGAGGGCGTCCGCCGGCTCATTGCGCTGGGGATTCCTGGCGTCGTGGCGGGCGGAGTGACGCAACTCAACATCGTGATCGGCACTGTGATCGCCTCCATGCAGAACGGCGCCGTGTCGCATCTTTACTACGCCGACCGCGTCTATGAGCTGCCGCTCGCCATCGTCGGCATCGCGGTGGGCGTGGTGCTGCTGCCGGACGTGACGCGGCACCTGCGCGCCGGCGACCATGCCGCGGTGATGGACAGCCAGAACCGGGCGTTCGAGTTCTCCATGCTGCTCACGGTGCCTGCGGCGGTGGCGCTAGCGGTGGCGCCCACGCCCATCGTGCAGGCACTGTTTCAGCGCGGCGCGTTCGCGGCGGCCGATGTGGCGCCAACGGCCTATGCGCTTGCCATCTTCGCCCTGGGCTTGCCCTCCTTCGTGCTGATCAAGGTATTCTCGCCCGCCTACTTCGCGCGCGAGGATACCACCACGCCCATGCGCTATGCCGTGATCAGTCTGACGGCCAACACCCTGGGCTCGATTGCCCTTTTCTTCCTGTTCCGCCGGCTCGGCCTCATGCCGCACCTCGGCATCGCGGTGGCGACCTCGCTGGGCGGATGGCTCAACGCCGGACTGCTCTACGGCACGCTGGTCCGGCGCGGCAATCTCGTGCTCGACTCGCGTCTGAAGTGGGTGTTGCGCGCAATCCTCGCCAATAGCGTCGTAATGGGCGTTGTGGTGTGGCTGGTCGCGGCCTACCTGGCCGAAATGTTCTCCGCGTCGGGCATCGTGCCACGCGCCACTGCGCTTGCCGCGCTGGTGGGCGCCGGCCTTGCCGTCTACGGCGTGGGCAGCCTGGCGCTGGGCGCGGTGGAAATGCGCCAGCTGCGCACCGTCCTCCGTCGGCGTGGGCCGGCGACGTGATCGTAGAGACTACCGCCTTCGCCTTGATGCTGCCTTCGGCATCGGCCGGTCTGACCAGCTTATCCCTTCGAGATCCTTGAAGCTGTAGCGCACGCCTGCCTTCTCCGCTTCCACATCGAAGCATCCGGGGCACAGCCGGCGCCACCGGTTGAGCACCACCGCCTTCCACGCCGCCTGAGGCTCAACGCGGTAGCTGATCGGGCTGGCGCCCTTGCACTTGTCGCAGGTGTCGCTGCGGAAGGTGACCATGCGCAAGGTGTAGGGCCCAAGACCGCCGGTCCACAATCGGCGCCTTGGGGGAACCGGCCAGCGACGGGAGCGTTTTGCCGGCATGGTTACCAGCCTAGCGAGGTCCCGCGGCGTTTGTGCTTTTGGCAGAGTTCGACAAGTGGACCAAAAAGCAATTCGATAAGTTCTGTAGACAGCTCGAAATCAGCAAATGGGTTCCCTCGACCGACGAGCCGTCGCCACGTCCTCAACGTTG
>JAFMSC010000434.1 GCA_017353825.1 Hyphomicrobiaceae bacterium
TCCTGGGCCCGCGACACGGCGCTCGCCTTGGTGCCGGCGCCGTGGCTCATGGCCGGCTACGACTGGCTCTACGCCTGGCAGCCGCCGGCCTCGATCAGCTTCGCCGGCGGAAAGCGATCCGACGGCTGACGGAGCGAGCTTGGGCGTCGGCGTGTTGCGCGGGTGCGACTTCTGTCTCAGAGTAAGTCGTCCAAAACTCCCGGAGCACCAGAGTGCCGCCATGCCCCTCGACCCAAATAAGCTCCTGAACTGGCAATTTCCCGAGATCGAGCACACCTACACTGAGAAGGACACCATCCTCTACGCCCTGGGGCTCGGCTGCGGCTCGGACCCGGATAAGCTCGACGACCTGCGCTTCGTCTACGAGAAGGACCTCGTGGCTCTGCCCACTATGGCCGTGGTGCTGGCCTATCCCGGCAACTGGCTGGAGAGTGAGGAGTCGACCGTCGACTACCGCAAGCTGCTGCATGGCGAGCAGTATCTGACGTTGCACCGGACGATCCCGCCGGCCGGCACCGTGGTCGGGCGCACGCGCGTGGTCGACATCTTGGATAAGGGCAAGGACAAGGGCGCGGTGCTCTACAGCGAGCGCACCATCTTCGAGAAGGTGAGCGGCGCCCCCATCGCCACCTTGACCTCGGCGGGCATGCTCAGGGGCGACGGCGGGTTCGGCGGCAAGCCGGGCCCGCAACCGGCGCCGCACCGGCTGCCCGAGAGCGCGCCGCAGATGGCGGTGGATTTGAGGACGCACGCCAACTCGGCGCTGATCTACCGCCTCTCGGGCGACCGCAACCCGCTGCATGCCGATCCTCGGGCGGCAGCAGCCGGGGGCTTCAAGGCGCCGATCCTGCACGGGCTGTGCACCTTCGGCGTGGCCGGGCGCGCGCTGATCATGGCCTGCTGCGGCGGCGACCCGGCCCGGCTCAAGTCCATGCAGGTGCGCTTCTCCGCACCCGTGTTCCCTGGCGAGACCATCCGTACTGAGATGTGGCCCGAGGGCGGCCGCGTCTCCTTCCGCGCCCGGGTGGTGGAGCGCGACGTGGTGGTGCTCAACAACGGTCTAGCAACCGCGGCCTAATGCGTTCAAATCGGTCTGAACCCGTTCGAACTGCCCCCGAAAAGCCGTTGTTGATAAACGTTGTTGATGCCACTTGACAGGCCTTATTGCCCTTTCAGTAGGCAGTTGGTTACGCCATTGTAGCCGCCACAAGGGTGTAGCCAAAGGAGGATGCAATGAAGCCTCAGTTCGTCGTACTCGCTACCGCTTCGCTGCTTGCCCTCGTGACGGTGCCGGTGGCCGCCCAGCAGACGGCCCACGCCTCGCTCATCAGCGCGGACCGCATGGAAGTGGGCAGCGCTTCGCTAACCGAAACGCCCCATGGCGTGCTGATCAGCCTCACGCTCAAGGGGCTGCCTGCGGGCGATCATGCGTTCCATATCCATGCCGTCGGAAAATGCGAGCCGCCGTTCACGTCGGCCGGCGGCCATTTCAATCCCGAGGGGAAGAAGCACGGGATCATGGCGCCCGGAGGCGCGCACGCAGGCGACATGCCGAACCTGCACATCCCGACGGGCGGCGACCTCGCCGTCGAGGTGTTGAATGCCGCCGTCACGCTGGAAAAGGGCAAGGCGAACTCGCTGTTCGGCACGGACGGCACCGCCCTTGTCATCCACGCTGGCAAAGACGACTACAAGACCGATCCCACCGGTGATGCCGGAGGGCGCATCGCCTGCGGCGTCGTCAAGTAACCTCGCCGCACGCTCCGCGACGGGTCCTGGTGACCAGCGGTGGGGAGCGCAGCACAGAATGGGGCCGCGGGGATCGTCTGCCCCGGTTCACGATCTGTCCGGTTCACAATCTGCCCGGTTGACAACGTGTGCAGATTAATGCGTCGTGATGACGACCGGCACGGGATGTGCTGTCAGCGCACCTTCAAGATGCGACCGGCGGTCGCCTAAGGCTGCAGGTCGGACCAGTCGAGCGCCGGTTCCTCCCCCGTCCCGTCCCGTCCCGTCCCGGGCTCGGCAGGCCCTGGCGCATCTGGTGCGGGATGGAGGGCCATGCCGGTCTCCGATGCCCCCTGCGGCATTCCGGCCAGAACAGCCAAGCGTCGCGCGGCTGGCGGCCGGGCGGGGCGTCGTTGGGCGGCCATCGGGCGCGAGCCCGGACGCGCTCTCCTCCTCCCCTCATGCCCCTTCACGCAAGCCCCAGGCGGGAGCTACGCCGCCCGGCGCTTAGCTGCTGCGCTTCGCCGCAGCCAAACCTGGCCTTGGCCATACTTCCCGAAGTTCATAACGCGCGTTATATTATGAACCGCTATGAACCCGCATCGTGCAATCGATAGCGACTTCCTGTTCCTGATTTACGACGTGGCGCAGCTGGTGCGGCGGCAAGCCGACAAGCGGGCGCGCACCTATGGCATGACACGGGCGCAGTGGGCGGTGCTGGCGCGCCTGCAGCGGGAGCCCGGTATCACCCAGAGCCGGCTCGCGTCGCTGACCGACGTCGAGCCCATTACGATCGGGCGCCTGGTGGACCGGCTGGAGGCGAACAACCTCATCGAGCGGCAGCCGGACCCTGAGGACCGGCGCATCTGGCGGCTCAGACTGACGCCCAAGAGCGCGCCGATCCTGAAACAGTTCGCCGCGTTCCGGCGCGAGCTTCACGACGAGATGGCCGAGGGTCTGAATGCCTCCGACCTCGACATGCTCGTGACGTGCCTGCAGCGCATGCGCACGAATCTCACCAAGCGCAAGTTGCCGGGCTCAAGAGCGAGTATGGCATGAACGTCCGGCCTTCCGGGGTAGGTTTCGAGCGGGCCCGGCGCGTGCGCGAACGCGTCGGCAAGCTGCGCAAGCTCCAGCTGCGACAGAAGCTGAGCCGGCTAAAGTTGTCGCGTCAGGCGCTGCGCAAGCCTCTGATGATTGGGGTGCCGTTGCTGGTGGCGGTGGTGTCGTTCATGCTCTGGTACACGGGCGGGCGCTACGTCGGCACCGACAACGCCTATGTGCGCGCACCGAAGTTGATGGTTTCGTCCGATGTCTCCGGTCTCGTGTCCGAGGTGCTGGTCCGTGAGGGGCAGGTCGTGCGCAAGGGCGACGTGCTGTTCCGCGTCGATCCGCGCCAGTTCCAGATCGCGCTCGATAACACCAAGGCGCAGCTGGCGCAGACGGCGCTCAATCTTGAGGCCATGAAGGAGGACTACCAGCGCATGCTGTCGGACGCGGCCTCCCAGGCGGCACAGGTGGAACTGGCGCAGAAGAACTTCGACCGCGCCGTCGACCTAAGCAAGAAAGGCATCGCGTCTGTGCAGGCCTTCGATCAAGCGCGCAGCGCGCTTGACGCCGCCCTCAAGCAGCAACAGTCACTGCGCGAGCAGACCAAAGTGCAGCTGGCCAAGATGGGCGGCAGCCCGGACTTCACGGTCACCGAGCATCCGGCCTACCTGCAGGCCAAGGCGCAGCTGGACGAAGCCCAGCGCCAACTCGATCACAGCGTGGTGCGCGCGCCGCTCGACGGCATCGTCACGCAGGTGGACCAGCTGCAGCCCGGCGTCTACCTGGTGTCGGCCACGGCGGCGCTCACCAATACTAGCGCGGTAGCGCTGGTCTCCACCGACAACGTGTGGATCGACGCCAACTTCAAG
>JAFMSC010000105.1 GCA_017353825.1 Hyphomicrobiaceae bacterium
ATGAAGGTGGCCACCACGCTGGCGTTCGGCGGCCAGCCGCATGCCATCGGCAAGGACCACCCCGAGGGCGTCCTGGCCGGCTGCCACGCCAACTACTTCTTTACGCACCCCGCCAAGGGGCGCTGGCCGATCAATGACTCGTTCGTGGAGCGCTACTACAAGCGTTGGAACGAGTACCCAAGCTTCGAGTCGGACGGCGCGTACACGTCGCTCTACCTGCTCAAGGCGGCGATCGAGAAGGCCAACGGCCTGGTCGGCGGCTGGCCCGAGGACGACGCGATCATCGCTATGCTTGAGGGCATGGGGATCAACGCTCCTGCAGGCTATTGCTACATCCGCCCCGACAATCACCAGGGCTACAAGGACACCATCATCGGGATGACGAAGAACGATCCCAAGTACGACTTCCCGGTGTGGGACCCGGCCTCGATCGTCACCATCCCCATCCGCGACATCACCGCCCCGCCGAACTGGCCGAAGCCCGGCACCTCGCACGACGATTCGACGGCCGCGGCCAATTGGCTGAAGACAACCTGGCTGTCGTAGGCTGAACCTTGTCACGCCGGGCGCGCCCACCAGGGCGCGACCCGGTACCCACGCGCACCGCCTGTTTGGTCGTGGGGCCTTGGATATTCGTCTACGGCGAATACCTCGATGAGGTGCGCTCACCAGCATCAACCCATGACTTACGGCCGTGCCTTTGAGGTTGCGCATATTCGCCGCACGATGCGCGCGATCGGTAAACGGGGCGCGCTGCGGGGCGACGGGCGATCGCGTACCTGGATCGGCCTTGCCGGTGCGACGCTGGCGGCCGGACTGATTGCCTTCGGCGCGCGCAGCAACGCGGGGCATTCCATCGGCCACTTTCCGTCCTACTACCCCGACGAGATCCGCATCGACGTGGTGGCGCCGGAGGCCGCCGGCAGCGGCCTCGCCGACGCGACGCTGCATGCCTTTATCGGCGCCGCCCCCAACTTCAGCCGGCCGGCGCCCGGCGAGGTCAGATCAGCGAAGTCGATCGGCGCATTCCTGGTGCTCTCACTCGATCTGACCTCCGGGCGCTTGCGATCGGCTGAGGCGCGCTGCGCCGCTGCCCGCGGCATCGCGGCGGCGCTCGGCGAGGCCAAGACGGGCGGCTTCGTGTTCCATCCCTATGCCATCACGCCCTATCACGCCGACTATCTGCACCACCTGGACCGCATCGAGGCCATAACAGCGGCACTCGGCCCTCCGGCTCAGCACGAGCGGGTCGGCGCCAGGGGGCGTGTGGCTGAGGCTGTCGTCAAGGCCCGGTTCGGCTCGGTGGCCGACGGCGCGGATGCCATGATCGAGGCCGTGCCGGTGGACGGCCTCATGCCTCATGCGGGCGGTCCTGCCATCGCCTGGCCGGGGCTGCCGTGGGCCAAGGAGGGCTGGTTCCAAGCCTACGGGCTGCTGGCAAGCGGCCTCGACGAGGCTGAGCGCGGCGTTGCGGATGAGACATACCAGCGGCTGATCCACGGCGAGCTGCTGGGAGGCCTGGCGGAGCGCGTGGGCCTGGAGCGACGGCTCCTGGCCGCCCTCACCGGCGACTGCAGACGGACGGTGGTGGGCTACGTGCCGAGGGAGGAGTTCTTCAACGAGGCCTATCCGCCGGGTGCTGAGAACATCGGCTTTGACGCCATCGCCGGGCTCAATGCCCCGCTGTTCGTGCGCACCGTCAAGCTCAAGGAATATCCCTGGAACGGCAAGCTTCACCTCGGGGTGCCGGAAGCTTCCCAGGCAGCGTGGAACCCGGTGGCAGGCTTCACTGACGGCATGGGGCGTCTCATGTGGGCGAGCGTCGGCGACCCGGCCATGATCCCCTTTCCGTTCAATGCCAGTTGGATGACCAACCGCGTCCAGTTCGAGATAAGCAAGGTGGAGGGCCGTTCGGGCAGCCTGGCGGGCGGCCTGTCTGGCGGCATCTCGGCCGGCACGTCGGCCAACATGTCGCGCGGCATCAAGGTGCCGGTCGACGCATTGGCCCCGGAGCCGGGCAGCGGCGCGCTGCGAGCGGTGGGTGACTGGGCATTTGCCTCGCAAAAGGTGACCTACGAGGTGCTGGCCTCGCCCTTCGACGACGGCACGGGAGAGACCGTTGCCGACGTGCTCTACCCTTACGCCTTCCTCTACCGCTGGGGGGCACCGGCGCAGGCTGGGACAAAGGGCGGCGACACGGCGCGGGAGCCGGCGCTGGCACCGACGTTCGCCGCCATCGAGGAGCGGCTGACGGGCGTCAAGGTCGTGCGCGTGAACCTAACCTCGCACGCCATCGCAGAGGGCCTGGAGGTGGCGACGCGGACGCCCGTGGTGGAGGTCTATCTGCGGGACGCTCCCGGCGATGAGACGCAGGTGGCGAGCCTGGCGCCGCCCTGGAGCACGGTGCCCTGGCATCTGCTGGCACTGATGGAAGCCGCGGTAGAGCGCGGCTGGGCGGCCTTCTCGGCGCAGGAGGCGGCCCGACGCGGCGTGCCGTGGCTCGACCTGGTGCGCGATCCGGCGCTGCAGGCCAAGCTGGAGGACCTCGCCGCGCAATTCGAGCGTGACGGCTATCGCCCGGACGCGTTGCACGATCTCGTGAGTGTGGACGAGGCACGAGAGCGCTGGCATTCGCTCAGGGAGTACGCCGCCAGGAACGGCCATCTGCTCATCGCCAACGGCCCCTATCGCCTCAAGTCCTGGACGGCCGACGGGGTGGTGCTGGAGGCGGTGCGGGAGATGACCTACCCGCTCGGCTTCGGCACCTTCGACCGCTTCGTCTATCCACCGCGCGCCGTCATCGACGAGGCGACCGAGGACGGCAATCGCATCGTGGTGCACGCCAGCGCCGACATGACCCTGAAGGGCGGGCGCGGCACCAGGCAGGTCAGGGAGCCGCTGGGACACACCACCGCGCGGGGAACGTACCCGCTGCTCATCGTGTCGCGCTATCTGCTGGTCGACGCGGCCGGCAAGGTGCACAAGGTGGACAAGATGGACTGGCGCGCGGACGGGGCCTTCACCATCGACCTGCCGCAGGATTTACCGGCGGGCGAGTACACGGTCATTCTGGGCATCTTCCTGGACGGCAATGCGGTGGAGCCGTCGGCCAAGGCCCTGCACATACGCCGCATTGGCCCGCCCGGCGCGCCGGAATAGGACGGGAGGGGCGCCGGTCGCGTGGCCAGTCGACGGCAGCGTAAGCTCGATCCTCGCCAGGTGCGGAGCAACAATGGAAATCCTGATCGTCCAAATCCTGAATTCCATTTTCCAGGCGGCGTCCCTGTTCCTGCTCGCCGCAGGCTTGAGCCTCATCTACGGCGTGATGCGCATCGTCAACCTCGCGCATGGCAACTTCTATGCCTTCGGCGCCTACGTCTCGGCCTGGACCGTCGGGGCCGCCGTGGCCCTCGCCGCCAGCAGAGGCATCAATCTGGGCGTGGCCGGGCAACTCGTCCTGCTGCCACTTGGCGCTCTTGCGGTTGCGGCGTTGGGCGCGATCGTCGAGCCGACCCTGTTGCGCCCGCTGTACCGCCGGCCCGAAGAATACATCCTGCTCATCACCTTCGGGCTGCTGATGGTGCTCGAGGACGTGATCAGGCTGGTGTTTGGAGGCACCCCGCTCACCGCCGGCTCGATCATGGACGCCATGGGCAGCATCCCTATCGGCGGGCTGCTCTATCCCGCGTACAATCTCGTGGTCGTAGGCGTCGGCGTGGTGGCCGCAATCGGTCTGTGGCTGTTCGTCTACCGCACCCGCTTCGGCGTCATCCTGCGCGCCACCTCGCAGGACCGGCGCATGGCGGCGGCCTTGGGGCTCAACGTCGGGCGCGTGTACATCCAGGCGTTCGCCATCGGCTGCTTCCTGGCGGGGCTTGGCGGTGCCGTGGTGGTGCCGGCCCAGGCGGCGGTGCTCGGCATGGGCGTGGATGCCCTGGTGCAAGCGTTCGTCGTCATCGTTATCGGTGGACTCGGCAGCCTGGAGGGCGCACTGGTCGGCGCCTTGATCGTCAGCGCCGTACGCACGGCGGGGGTCCAGTTCTTCGCCGAAATCGAGCTCGCAGTCCTCTACCTGATCGCCGTTGCAGTCCTGCTGTGGCGCCCAACCGGCCTGTTTGGAAGAGCTTGAGCCATGCCGACTGCGCGCACCGGTCCATCCTTCCTCTGGCTCCTGGCGGGAGGCGTGCCCGTCGTCGTCGTGCTCGCGGTGCTGCCGCCTTTCATCGGCGTCTATCAGACCCAGCAGCTCACCTACGGGCTGGCCTTCGCCATCGCCGCTCTCGGCTTCAATCTGCTGCTCGGCTACACGGGCCTTCTGTCGTTCGGCCACTCAGCCTATTTCGGGGCCGGCGCGTATGCGGTGGCGTTCATCATCCAGCGACTGCACGTGCATTCGCTAGAGCTGTGCATCCTGGGAGCGATGCTGGGCGCGATGCTGGTGTCGGCGTTGTTCGGCTACGCCTGCGTGCGCCACACGCGCATCTTCTTCGGCATCCTGACGCTTGCCCTCAGTCAAGTGCTCTACAGCCTGGCCCTCAAGTTCTTCTGGGTGACGGGCGGAACCGACGGCCTCCGTGCCTCGTGGAATGGCCTCACCCTGCTCGGCGGCCTGATCGACTTTAAGGGTTCAGGTGCGTACCGGCGGTTCGTCGTCTCCTACTATTACTACGTGCTGGGCCTGTTCGTTGTGGCGGTTCTGATCATGTGGGTGATCGTGCACTCTCCCTTCGGCAAGGCCCTGCAGGCGATTCGCGACAACGAGACCCGCGCCGGCTTCGTCGGCATCCGCGTGCGGCGCTACCGCTGGATCGCATTCATCATCTCGGGCCTGTTCACGGGCCTGGCTGGCGCGCTGTGGGTGCCGCTCAACGGGCTCACCACGCCCGAGGTTCTCTACTGGCCGTTCTCCGGCGAGATCGTGTTCATGACCGTGCTCGGCGGCTTCCGAACCTTCTTCGGTCCGATCATCGGCGCGGTAACGTTCAACTACCTCAAGGTCTACGCGGTCGCGAGCTCGCAATACTGGCAGCTCGTGCTCGGCACCGTGCTGGTGGTCCTGGTGATGCTCTTGCCCGCGGGCATCGTCGGCACTCTGGGCCAACTCGCCAACAAGCTGAGGCCCAAGCAGCTGCAGCAAGGCTGACACCATGGCGATCCTTCAGACCATCGAGCTCAAGCGCTACTTCGGCGACACGCGCGCCGTCGACAATGTGAACCTGAGCGTCAATGAGGGGGAGTTCGTCTCGCTGGTCGGCCCCAACGGGGCGGGCAAAACCTCGCTCATCAACGTCATTACCGCCCATCTCAAGGCCGGCTCGGGCAAGATCTTGTTCCAGGGCCGGGACATCACGGACTTGTCGGTGACGGAGCGCGTGAGGCTCGGCATTGCCCGCAGCTTCCAGCTCGTCAACGTGTTCGACGACCTTTCGGCCTTCGACAACGTGGCGCTCGCCATCTTCTCGCGCGAGGGCAAGACGGCGCACCTCAGCGCGCTCGCGCACCGCGATCACGCCGTGATCGCCGAGGCCGACGACATTCTCAGCCAGTTCGGGCTGGCGGCAAAGCGCGACGACAACGCCCGCGACCTCTCCCAGGGCGAGCGCAAGCTGTTGGACGTGGCGCTGGCCTACGCGCTGAAGCCGAAGCTGTTGTTCCTCGACGAGCCCACGAGCGGCGTCTCCACGCGCAACAAGGCAGCGATCATGGACACCATCGCATCGGTGGTGCGCGGTCGTGGTATCACGGCGGTCATCGTGGAGCACGACATGGACGTGGTGTTCAAGTACTCCGACCGCATTGTGGTCATGGCCCAGGGCACCGTCATGGCCCAGGGTACGCCCGACGAGATCCGCAGCAACGAGCAGGTCGCCATGGCGCTGTTGGGTACCTCAGGCCCGGCGGCGTTCGACCAGCATTCCCTCCCGCAAAGCGGCCCGCAGAAGGGGTGAGACACGTGCTCGAGGTCAAGGCGATCGACACCTACCGCGGCTCGGCGCACATCCTTAACGGGGTCTCGCTCGAGGTCGGCTCAGAGGAGGTGGTGTGCCTGGTGGGCCGCAATGGCGCCGGCAAGACCACCACCATCGAGAGCATCATGGGGTTCCTGCCGGTGAGCGGCGGCGACATCGTCTTCAACGGCGAGAGCATCGCAAGGCTGCCGCCGCACGAGCGAGCGAGGCGCGGCATCGGCTTCTCGCCGGAGGACTGCGGCGTGTTCCCCGAGCTCAGTGTGGACGAGAACCTGATGATCGGGCGCTGGTTGGGCGAGGAGATCGTCCGCAAGCGCGGAGAGCTGCGCCGTGACCCGCAGGACCAAGCGTTCGCCGTATTCCCGGAGGTGAGGAGCCTCTTGGCGCGCCAGGGCCTGCACCTCTCCGGCGGCCAGCGCAAGATGGTGGCGGTGGCGCGCGCCATGATGCTGTCGCCAACGCTCCTGCTGCTGGACGAGGCGTTCGAGGGCCTAGCGCCGGTGGTGGTCAACCGCTTTACCGAGGCGGTGCTCAAGATCAAGACACTGGGCGTGTCCATTCTGATGGCCGAGTCGCACGTTGCCGCCGCCGCCCGCATCGGCGACCGCCTCTATGCCATCGACCGCGGCGAGATCATCTTCCACGGCCCCCCGCAGGCCGCGCTGTCCGACGAGCGCGTGGTGCGGGCGCTCAGGGGGTAGGCCTGGGAGGTGGAGGTAGCCTTGCGAGACTATGGAAGCTCGCAAATGCATGCGTGGCGTGTCTTCAGTTTGATGCCGGCGATGCTGCTGCTAGCGGCCGCCCTGCTGCTTGTGCCCGTGGCGCGGGGCGGGCACGAGGTGCCGGTGTATCCGTCGTATTATCCGCACGAGATCGAGATTGCGGTCTTGGAACCCGCGCGCGCGGGGGAGATGCTCGGCACGGGCAAGCTCAACGCATATGTGGGCCGGCCACCGAGCTTTGCCGCAGGGGTGCCCAAAGACGTGGCCAGCGCGCTATCGCTGGGCTCCTACATCGTGGTGAAGCTTAATCCCAATTCGCGGCTCGCCAAGGAGCAAACCTCGGCCTGCGAGCTCGTCGGCGCGGTTGTGCGCGAAGCGGCGGCGATAGCCGACAGGCGCGCTTCCGCAGGACTTCCAGCGGCGGCGGCCGGGGCCGGGTTCATTGTCGCCCATCCCTATCCGGTGACGCCGCTCAACGGCGACTATATCATCCATGCCGACCTGGCGGAGGCAGCGAAGGCGCGCTTTGCGGGGGACGGCGCGAAGGCGCCCGCGCCGATGCTTAGCCTCAGGCTGCGGGCGGAGGGGGCGCTGGCAGAGGGGCTCGTGCGGCCGGAATGGCGCGCTGAGGGCGCGGACTGGGATGCGTTGGTTGTGCAGGTCGATGCGGCCGGCCTCCTCGCGGCCCACGCCTCGGTGATGAACGGCTGGATGGGGCCGCGCTGGGTGCGCTCGGGATGGTTCCAGGCCTATCGGCTACTGGGGGATTTGGTTGCGGAGCCTTCCGAGCGGCAGCGCGTCGAAGACAATGTGGCGCGGCTCGAGGCCGGCGAGGTCGCCGACGCGACCGAGAGCGCCAACGTGCAGCGGGACCTGGTTGGGCGGCTGACGGCCGGCTGCCGGGGCGCGGTCGTCGGTTACACGCTCAGGCAGGAGTACTACAACGCGTCGTTCTCGGACGGCATCGAGAATATCACCCCCGATGCGGTTGAAGGCTTCAGCTCACCCATGTTCCTGCGCACCGTGAAGCTCAAGGACTTCCCCTGGAACGGCTGGCTGAAGCTGGGTATGGCCGCGCCTCCGCGGGCTGCCTGGAACCCCATAGGCGGCTTCACGGACGAATTCGGCCGCCTGCTGTGGTTCGCCGTCGGTGACACGGCGGTGATGCCCTCGCCCTATGACCATGGCTGGGTCCTGAACCGCATCTCCGAGGTAAGGGCCTCCTCAACGCCATGATGCGTGAAGCAAAGATAAGCTCCGCGGCAAATTCGGCGCGTGCCACAGCCCTCCCTCCCGCTTGTGGGGAGGGACGGGCGGGAGGGATTGAAGAACATCGAGGTTTGGGGCTCCCCTCACCCTCAGCCCCTCCTCACAAAGGGCAGGGGGACCCGCCTGGCGTGTGCCGCAAGCGCCGTGGGCTCCAAAGAGCCTCAACGCGACTTGCGCCAAGCGCGATTGTTGGCCGGCTACTCCCGGCGGTGCTCCTCATGGTTGGCTGGCTGACTGTCGCGTGCGCTGCCGATCTCACATTCGACCTCAAGATCGTGGCTGGGAAGCTGCCGGAGGCGATGCGGCTCGTGCGGGTGAAGCGGGGGGACACCGTCAAGCTGCGGTGGACCAGCGATCGGCCGACCGTGCTGCATCTGCACGGTTACGACATCGAGTGCAGGGTGGAGCCGGGCGCGGTGGCCGAGATGAGCTTCGTCGCCCGCGCCACGGGGCGCTTCCCCGTCGAGGAGCACAAGCCCGATGCCAAAGGTGGGCACTCGCATGGTGACGGGGCACTCGTCCACGTCGAGGTGCTACCCTAGGTTGGCTCGAGCTGCAGCGAGAGCCAACACCGACGGTAGCGGCCCTGATGGCTTGGGTCTTCGCTCCGCGAGGATCCGATCTTTGCTGCTCGCTGCGCTTTGGTCTCCCCTTGCCACGCCTGCCGCCGCGCACGGCTTTGGACAGCGCTACGAGCTCCCCGTGCCGCTGTCGCTCTATCTCTTCGGCGCGGCCGCAGCGGTGGCGCTTTCGTTCGCGGTGTTCGGGCTGTTCGTGCGGCCGACAGCGGCGCCCAAAGCCGGCGAGCGCTACGACCTCCTGGCAACCGCGCTGGGGCGCTCGATTGGGCATCCTGCCGTGCTCCTCGCCATCAGGGCGGCAGCGCTTGGCCTCCTCCTCCTCGTCGTGCTCGCGGGGTTCATCGGCGCGAGCAACCCCTACCGCAACATCGTGCCCACGCTGGTGTGGATCATCGCCTGGGTGGGGCTCGCCTACGTGCAGGCCTTCGCCGGCGACCTGTGGCGCCTGATCAATCCGTGGCGCACCGCTTTCAATGCTGCCGACCGGCTCTGTCGGCGGCTGCGGCGGGGCCGGGAGCTGTCGCTGGAACTGCCCTACCCGCCATGGCTTGGGGCGTGGCCCGCCTGCCTCCTCTTCAGCGCCTTCTCGTGGACCGAGCTCGTTTCCCCGAATGCCGCCGATCCCGCGCATATCGCATGGCTCGCCGTCGCCTATTCCGTCCTCACCTGGGCGGGCATGGCGGCGTTCGGGCGCGGGACCTGGCTGGCGCACGGGGAGATGTTCTCGCTCGTGTTCGGCACTCTGGCGCGCTTCGCCCCGACCGAGGCGAAGAGTGGCCGGCTGCTCCTGCGCCCGTTCGGCGCCGGCCTTATCAACGCGCCGCCGCTCTCCACCTCCATGATGGCATTCGTACTGCTGTTGCTCGCCACCGTGCTCTATGATGGCCTCATAGGTACCGGTGAATGGGGCCTCATGGAGGAGGCGCTGCGCCCGCTCGTATCGGGGTGGGGCGACCCCTCGATGGCCATCAGGACCGCCGGGCTCATCGGCCTCTGGCTCGTCTTCCTCGCGGCCTATATCAGCATCTGCCTGCTTATGAGCCGGCTCGGCGACGGGCGCCCCGGCGCCTTGGAGACGGCCCGGCGCTTCGCTCTCACGCTGGTGCCCATCGCCATCGGCTACCACGTGGCGCACTATCTTCAGTTCCTGCTCGTCGAGGGCCAGTACATCATCCCGCTGATGTCCGACCCGTTCGGCTTCGGCTGGAACCTATTTGGCACCGCCGCCTATCGCGTGGATATCGGCCTCGTCGATGCGCGCTTTACCTGGTACGCGACGGTGGTGTCGATCGTCGCAGGGCACGTGACCGCGGTCTACCTCGCCCATGTCAAGGCGATCGACCTCTACGAGGCGCGCGGCACCCAGCTGCGGTCGCAGGTGCCGCTAACCGCGCTGATGGTGGCCTACACGTTCTTGGGGCTGTCGATCGCCGCGCAGCCGATCGTAGAGAGCCGGTCTCCAGCCGCGCCGTCGGCGGTGGCCACTGAGGCAGGCACGAGCGTCGCGATTCCGCCCGGCGCGCTGTTGCCGCGCGTTCCCGACGGCGTTCTCGCGGCTCCAGACAAGGCGATGGCGCGTGTGAAGCTTGTCTACAAGGTGCTGGCCTCGGCCTTTCATGATGGCACCAAGACGGGCGTGGAGGACTTGCTTTACGCCTACGCCTTCGCCTACCGGTGGGGCGTGCGCGCGGGCGGCCCCGATGGCCGCTACGACCCCGTCGTGGATCGAGCGACGGCGCCTTTGCGCAGGCATCTTTTGGCGGTGCGACCGGCCGGCGTCGATGCTGCCTCCAAGTCGTTGATGGTGGGCGACGTGAAGTTCCTGCGCGAAGTGATCGCATTTGAGGTGTACCTCGACATCGCGCCCGGCGACGCGGAGTGGAACGCGGTGGTGGCGCCGCCCTGGAGCACGCTGCCCTGGCATCTGTTGGCACTCATGGAGGAGGCCGTAAGCCGCGGCTGGGCGGCCTTCTCCGAGCTCGAGGCGCGGCGGCGCGGCGTCCCGTGGCTCGACCTCGTGCGGTCCCCCGAGCTCAACACCAAGCTGGCAGCGCTGGTCGAGGAATTCGAGCGCGAAGGGTATCGTCCAGAAGCTTTGCG
>JAFMSC010000435.1 GCA_017353825.1 Hyphomicrobiaceae bacterium
GGACGAAGCGGGGCTGAAGCGCGAGCTTGCCGGCAAGGTCGGACCGGACGGCGTCGCCCGAGCCCTGGCCGCCGCCAAGGCCGACCGCGTGAGCCGCGATCATCCCGGGAGCCTGGTGATCGGTTCGGACCAGGTTGTCGCCTTGGGCGACACCCTGATCGACAAGGCGGTGGATTTGGAGGATGTGCGCGCGCAGCTTAGATGCCTGCGTGGGAAGACGCACCGGCTGTTTACGGCGGTGGCGCTGGCCCAGGACGGGCGGATAGTCTGGACGGCAGCGGACAGCGCCAGCTTGACCATGCGGAACTTCAGCGAGGCGTTCCTTGACCGGTACGTGGCCGAATGCGGCGAACGCCTGCGCCAGGTCGCCGGCGCTTATGAGATCGAGGGGAGCGGTATACAACTGTTCGAGCGCGTCGATGGCGACCACTTCACCATCATCGGCCTGCCACTCGTGCCGCTGCTGGCTGAGCTGAGGGCGCTGGGAGCGTTGCCGGCATGAAGCGCGCCCGGGACGTTGGCTTTACGGATATCGAGGGTGCCTGGTGTTGATCGTCGGCCTCACCGGCTCCATCGGCACCGGCAAGTCCACCGTGGCGGCGCGGTTCCGCAGCCACGGCATCGCTGTGTGCGATGCGGATGCCGAGGTACACAAACTCTACGAGGGCGCGGCCGTGCCGGCGATCGAGGCCGCATTCCCCGGCACCACCCACGCCGGCAAGGTTGATCGCCAGAAGCTGGCGCAGGCGCTGATCGCCAAGCCAGAGAACTTCGCGCGCCTGGAAGCCATCGTGCACCCGCTGGTGTTGGCCGCTGAGCGCGCCTTCCTTAACGCCGAGGCGGCGAGCGGGGCAATGATCGCCGTGCTGGAAGTCCCACTGCTGCTGGAGACGCGCGGCGAGGCCCGCGTCGATGTCGTCGTGGTGGTGAGCGCGCCCGCCCAGAAGCAGCGCGAGCGTGTCCTGCAGCGCCACAACATGACACGGGAGAAGCTTGACCAGCTCTTGGCGCGCCAAATGGCAGACGCCGACAAGCGCGCCCGCGCCGATTTCATTGTGGACACCGGCGGCACGCTGGCTGAGACCGACGCGCAGGTGGATAACATTGTCGAGTCGCTCAGAGGCCGAACGGGGACGGTCTTCGCTAAGGCCTGGGCATGAATTGAGCATCAAGTGTGCGCGCGTTGCTCCGGGACAGACAAGATGCTGCGCGAAATTGTGCTCGACACCGAGACCACGGGTCTCGATGCTGCCAACGGCGACCGCCTGATCGAGATCGGATGCATCGAGATCGTCAACCGCATCCCTACGGGCCGCGAGTTCCACCGCTATCTGAACCCGGAGCGCGACGTTGACCCCGATGCGGTCGTCGTGCATGGGCTGACCAACGAGTTCCTGCGCGAAAAGCCACGCTTTGCCGAGGTTGCCGACGAGTTCCTGGCGTTCATCACCGATGCGCCGCTGGTCGCGCACAACGCCATCTTCGACCTCGGCTTCATCAACGCCGAACTCGAGCGCGCCTCGCGCCCGATCCTCGCCTCCAGCCGGATCGTGGACACACTGGCCTTGGCGCGCCGCCGCCATCCGGCTGGACCGAACACGCTTGAAGCGCTGTGCCGACGCTACGGCATCGACCTGTCGCAGCGCACCAAGCACGGTGCGCTCCTCGACTCGATGCTGCTGGCCAGCGTGTACGTAGAGCTGCTGGGCGAGCGCCAGGCGACACTGGTGTTCAGCAGCAATGGTGCCTCAGGTGGGGTGCGGATGGCCGCCGATCGAACCCCTCGGCGGCCGGTGCCGCTGCCGGCACTGCTGTCTGCAGAGGAGGAGGCGGCGCACCGCGAGTTTGTCAAGACGCTGGGCGCGGAGGTCGTGTGGCTGAAGTACCTGGGCGACATGGCGTAGTTCAGTCGAGCGCAAGAAGGCCCAACACATCAAGGGCGCTACTGTGGTGATGTTGGCTAATCTAGGACTGGCCGCCGGACGTCGCTTAACCCGTTAACACTGACCTAGCCCAGCAGATTAGACTGGCGCCGCGTGGCGCTGACCAGCTCGTGCACGATCCCTGGCTCGGTCATCGCGTGACCGGCGTCGGGGACGATGCGCAGCAGCGCCTCGGGCCATACGCGCGACAGGTCCCAGGCGCTCTTCACTGGCGTCACCACGTCGTAGCGCCCATGCACGAGGGTGCATGGCAGATGGCGGATGCGGTGCACGTCGGTTAGCAGCTGGTCCTCCCGTTCGAAGAAGCCGCGGTTGACGAAGTAGTGGCATTCGATGCGGGCGAAGGCGATGGCGTAGGTGTCGGCGCCGAACAACTTAACCCGCTCCGGGTCCTGGAGCAGGGACAGCGTGCTGCCTTCCCACACCGACCATGCCCGCGCTGCGGCGATCTGCACATCGCGGTCATGATCGGTGAGGCGGCGGTAGTAGGCGCCGATCATATCTGTGCGCTCTTCGGGAGGGATCACCTTCCGAAACTCCTCGAAGGCCTCAGGGAACAGCCAACCGCAGCCTGCCTGGTAGAACCAGATCAGCTCCTCGCGGCGCAAGAGAAAGATGCCGCGCAGGATGAGGTCGCGTACGCGCTCGGGGTGTGTCTCGGCGTAGGCCAGCGCCAGTGTCGAGCCCCAGGAGCCGCCGAAGAGTTGCCAGCAGCTTATGCCCAGGTGCTCGCGCAAGAGCTGCATGTCGCCCACGAGATCCCAGGTGGTATTGGCCTCGAGGCTGGCGTGCGGCAGAGAGCGCCCGCAGCCGCGCTGATCGAACAGCACGATGCGGTAGCGCTCCGGGTCGTGGTAGCGCCGCATGGTTGGGTTGCAGCCCCCGCCGGGGCCCCCGTGTACGACCACCGCCGGCTTGCCCCGCGGGTTACCGCATTCCTCGTAGTAGATCTCGTGTCCCGCGCCCACTTTCAGACGCCCGTGGCGGTAGGGCTCGATGGGGGGATAGAGAGCAAGCCGCTCCCGTGCCGACATTGCGTGGGGTGTCCCGTTTCTCGTTGACTACCAGGGGTCCTTGGCTTGAATTACAGGCCGCCCCCGGCAGGACGCAAGCCGGCAGCGAAGCGTCACGCCACGGTGCGGGTCCTCAACCGCTGCAACCGCAACTCCCGATCGTAGAGGGTCTCGCCTCCCGGCACACGGATCTCCTGCAGCGTGGTGACCACGGTGGAGCTGGGTTGCGGCGTCATCAAGCTGGTGGCCATGGCCGCCGCAAGCCCGGCCGGCAGGCCGATGGCCCCCGCCAGCACGCTTGGCAGCGTCCAGGCACCCGCTTCCCCTAGCAGGATCGCCAGCGCCGCCACCGCGAGGCCCGTCAGCAGGCCCGCCATGGCGCCCCATGACGTGGTGCGCTTCCACCACACGGAGAGGACGAGGACGGGAAAGGCCGACGATGCGCTGAACGAGAGCGACCACAGGAATAGCTTGAGGGGGTCGGCCGGCACCGCCGCGAGCCCTCCGGTCACGACCGCCGCCCCTGCCAGAGCCCAGCGTGCCGCGCCAACGCGGGCGCGGCCAGACGCTGGCTCCGCCTGCAGCCCGTGCACGATGTCCTCCGAGAAGATGGTCGCACCAGCGAGAAGTCCGGCGGCGAGCGCGGCTAGAGCCGCGGCGAGCGCGCCCGCGAGGGAGAGGTAGAC
>JAFMSC010000436.1 GCA_017353825.1 Hyphomicrobiaceae bacterium
GGGCGTGCCGCCGTGCCAGGCGCTGCACCGCTCGGTGGATGGTGTCGATCTCGGTGCGGCGCCGGCGCACGATGTCCTCCCGCATCGAGGATTTGGAGGTGCCGGTGCCGCCGCCCGCGGTGTCGACGAGCTTCATGAGCACCTCGCGCACCTCGGCGACATCGAGCGCGATGCCTTCCGCCTTGGCGACGGCAGCTGCCTCGTCGACCGAACGGAGCACGATCGCCTGCAGCTGCGGTACGCGCATGATCTCGAACGAGCGCAGGTCGGTGACGGCGGAGATGGCCCCCAGCGCCACGTTGCCGATGAGCTTCTTCCACTTGTCACGCTTGATGTCGGCGCTGGCGATGGTGGTGAGACCGGCCCGCGTGAATGCATGGGCAATGGCCGTAGCACGGGTCGATAAGCCGCCCGGCAGCTCGCCGATGATGGTGGGCAGGTCCCCGAAGTTGCGCACGACGCCAGGAGCCTCGACCAAACCGGCCTGCGCGGTGAGGCCGCCCATGACGTTCTTCGCGCCGAGAATTGTGCTTAGCGCCTCCTCGTTGCCGAGCCCGTTCTGGAAGCTGATGGCCACCGTCTGGCCGGTGAACAGGTGCCTGGCGGCCTGGGCAGCCGCGTCGTTGACGAACGCCTTGCACTGGAACAGCACGACGTCCGCCGACCCGACGGTGCCGGCATCGGCGGTGGCCTTGACGCGAATGGCGCGGACTCCCCCGACGCCGACGATGCGCAGGCCCTGCGAGGCGATGGCCGCGATGTGTTCGTCCCGCGTGTCGACCAGCGTCACGTCGAGGCCGCCTTCCGCCAGCAGTCCGCCGAACAGGCCACCCATGGCGCCGGCGCCGATGACGACGACTCTTGGGTCTTCGAATGCCATTGCCCCCCTGCCCGATGCGGGCTCGTTCAAACGGCGGTGTGGTAGCGCTCCTTGACGATGCGGATCATCTCATCTGGATCGCGCTGCCACCAGCGGGCGGAGAAGATCTCGATCTCGCGATGACCAGTGTAGCCGGCTGCCTCCACCATGCGCCGGATGCCTGGGATGTCGATCAGGCCGTCGCCGGGCATGCCGCGGTCGAGGCGGAGGTCCTGCGTGTCCTCCAGCCAATCGTTGATATGGAAATTACAGATGCGCTTGCCGGCGCGGGCCAGCTCGCGCGGCAGGTCCGGGTCCCACCATACCGCGTAGGTGTCGATGGCGATGCCGAACACGTCCTCGGCCTCGAGCGCGTCGCACCAGTCGTTGGCGATTCTGAGCGAGTTGAGGACCGAGCGCGAGGCGCACGCCATGGGATGTAGGGGTGCGAGCGCGATCCTGATGTCGGCGGCACGGGCATGGGAGGTGAGGCCGGCGAGTCGGTCGACGACGCGCTGGCGCGTCGATTCCAGGTTTTTGTCGCGCGGATCGACGCCGCCCGCGACGAACATCAGGGAATCGGCGCCGATGGTGGCGGCCTCCTCGATGGCGCGCTTCACGTCCTCGATCGCGCTCGCCCCTTCCCCAGGGTCGGGCGTAGCGATCAACCCGGCCGCGCACAGACTGGTCACGTGCAGCCCTGTGCCTGTCAGCATGCGGGCGACCGCGGTGGCGCCATGCTCGCGCAGCTTGTCGCGCCAGATGGCGATGGCTCCGATGTGGTGCCGCCGCATGCCGTCGATGAACTGCTGCATCGACCATTTCTGGAGCACGTTCACCTGGTGGAAGGCGAGCAGGCTCTCGTTCAGCCCGGGTTGATGGGCCATGGGCAAACTCCTAACGAGGCTTGTCGGGCATCGGTAGTCGGGTAAGGGCAACTTATCAACGCACTGCTCACTTGCTCCCGTCCGCGGCGGCCGACACCCGGCACCAGAGCCTAATCCTAATAGGTGGCGCGGCCGCCGGTGATGTCGAACACGAAGCCGGTGGTGAAGCTGCAGGCGGGACTGGCAATGAACGCTGCTAGCTCCGCCACCTCGTCAACCTCCACCAGGCGGCCCATGGGGATCTTGGCCTTCATGTTGCGGATGTGGTCCTCGGTCATGGTGCTGAGGAGGTCGGTCGCGGTCATGGCTGGGGCGATGCAGTTGACCGTCACGCCCACGTCGGCCAACTCCTTGGCCAGCGCCTTAGAGAAGCCGATCACGCCGGCCTTGGCCGCCGAGTAAGCCGAGATGTTCGGCACGCCCTCCTTGCCGGCGATGGAGGACACCGTGATGATGCGGCCCGACCGGCGCTGGCGCATGTGCCGGGCGGCGAGACGGCTGGAATAGAACACAGAGTTCATGTCGACGGCGATGACGCGGTCCCAGTCCTTGAGCGGATATTCCCATGTCGGTACGATAGGGCCGTTGATGACGGCATTGTTGACCAGGATGTCGATCCTGCCAAACGCCTCCAGCGCGTTGTTGAAGGCGCGCTCGACCTCCGGATAGCTCGCCACATCGACCACCTCCGCCGCCTGCGGCCTGAAGCCGGCCTTTTCCAGCGGGCCGAGGTCGCGGTCCCAGACCACGACCCTAGCGCCGCGCTCGGCGAATAGCGCCGCGATGGCGAGGCCGATGCCGCGCGCCGCGCCCGTGACGATGGCGACCTGGTCGTCCAGTCTGGTCTTCATGGGCAATCGCCTCCCGACCGTCCGGGCTCGTTACAAGCGCGCATTCTTGACCCACTTCGGGATGTGGGTGCCGACGCTGACGAGTTCGTCGTTTCGGTTCCTGATCTCGACGTTGGCGGTGGCGCGGCTGCGCTCAGGATTGACGGCGGTGATGCGGTAGTCGACGGTGATTGTGTCGCCGAAGTAGATGGGCCCCACGACGCGGACGCGGTCGTAGCCGAGCGACACTGGGGTCTCGTCAGCGCCGGGGCGGGTGTTGGCGGTCGAGGCTGTTGACATGTAGCCGACCAAAAGCGTGCCGTGCGGCTGTAGGCGGCCGTAGCTCGACTTCTGCATGTAGGACTTGTCGACGTGGTTGGGCGAGAAGTCGCCAGGGATGCCGGCGAAGTCGTAGACATCGTACTCGCCGACCGTCTTGGAGAAGCGCGCGCCGTCGCCGACTTTGACGTAGAACTCGGGCATGTCCGTTTCCTTCAGGTCTAGCTTAGCTACTTTCCGGCGCAAAAATCCCCCGTCGGATTTCCATCAAATCGCTAGCTGAGCTGGTCGAAAACTGCAAGAGCGCACCGAATTCCGTGGGCCAGCCCCCGGGGCGCCTGGCCGCAACCATACCCTAACGTTCACGGAGCTTCGAACTGGCGTTGACAAATGCGTCGAAGCAGTAGCATGTGAAGAAATGCTACAAAAAGATGCCCTCCGTGCGCGCAAGAAACTCCTCGATCGCCTGCCGGTCACCGGTGAGATCCTGCGTGGCTCGCTGGTGGAACGCAGAGTGTTCCGGCACAAGGCCAATTGCGAGAAGTGCGCCAGCGGCGAAGGTCACCCTCACACCGTCCTGACTGTCACCTATCGCGGTGGCCGCACGCGCCAATTCAGCTTGCATGGCGAGCAGATCGCGCAGGTGGCCCAGTGGCTGGAGAACTACAAGAACCTCAGGGAGGCGCTCGAGGAAATCTGCGAGCTCAACCACCAGCTGTTGCGTCCAAGTGAAGACACCCCCGCCACACGGGCGAGGAAAAAAGCATGATCGAGCTGCACCGCAC
>JAFMSC010000106.1 GCA_017353825.1 Hyphomicrobiaceae bacterium
CGCTCCTTCAGGCAGACGTCGGCAGCACGGACGATAAGGTGCTCGTCGAAGCTGTTGGCGATGCCGCTCAGCGTCTTGATGGAGCACGGCGCCACCAGCATCCCCGCCGTGTGAAACGAGCCGGAGGAAACCGCCGCGCCGACATCGCGGAAGCCGTAAAGCTTGTCCGGCAGCGCCTTGACCTCGTCGATGGGAATGTCGGTCTCCATGGTGATCGTCTCGAAGGCCGTAGGCGAGATGATGGCGTGAGTCTCGACACCGGAAACCTGCTTGAGCAGCTGCAAAGCCCGGATTCCGTAGATGACCCCGGACGCACCCGAGATTCCTACGACGATGCGCTTCACGTCCGTGTCCCCCCTCGATCCATTGCGCAGAGATTTGGCGATTGCTTGCGCCGCCTTCGACAGCCATGAATGCAGTTATAGCCGCACAATTGCCCAGGCCGCCATCCAGCCTAACTTCTCGGAACGCCATCGGAGGAGACCGCCCATGCAGTCCAGACCGGATGCTGATCGCGGGCGCGGGGATCGGCGGCTTGACCGCCGCGCTCGCACGTCTCCGGCGGGGCCTCGATGTGGACATCTATGAGCAGACCTGCGACGTGGGCGAGCGAGGGGCCGGGGTCCAGATCCGAGGCCCGCGGCTCAATATGTCGAACGCGAGTGGGAGCCGGAGAAGGCGGCGCCGCTACGACTGGCTCTTTGACGACGACGCGACCCGGCTCCCACTGGCCTGATCATTTACCGGCGTCGGCCAGAAGCTCGTCCTGCCGAGCCTGAACTGCCTCCGTCCACAGCCCCTTCTGCTTGTAGAAGGCCACCGCGGCCGGATGGTAGGGGATCACCGGCGCCGACGTGACCGAAGCCTCGTGCGTGAAACCGCGCAGGCTGGGGTGAACGGGAAACAGCTCCTCGGTGCCCTTCCACAGCCCGTCCAGCAGCTTCGCGATCACCGCGTCCGGCACGTCCTTGCCGGCTACGACGTAGGCGTCGTACGACAACAGACGCGTTGGCCCGACGACGCCCGGCACGGCGCCGGCCTCGGCGACGGCGATGCGTGCGCCCGGAAAGAGCAGCTGCTGGTAGATCTTCTCCGCCTCGGGCGTATCCGGAACCGCGAGGTAGCGGACGCCGATCTGTGTGTCGGCCTCGCGCGCCCTGGGTTGGCCGAGGGAGGCCCAGCTCGCATCGAGCCGGTTAGCCACGAGCGCGTCGATGCCGTCGTTGGCGCCCGTCACCGGAACGGCGGTCACGTCGTTCCAGGTGTAGCCGGCGATCTTCAGCGACGCCAGGAGCGAGCTCTTGATGGAAAGATGCCCGCCGAACTCGGAAGAGATGCGCTTGCCCTTCAGGTCGGCGTAAGTCTTGATCGGCCCGTTGTTGCGCACCAGGAAGCCCAGCATGAGGCTCGCCCCGCCCGCCCTGACGAGGCGCAGATTGTGGAAGGCGGTCTTCTGCTCGTTGTCGCCCGTGAAGGCCTGGTAGGCGCTGTTGGCGGACATGACGCCGAGGGCCACCTCGCCGGAGTCGACGATCGGCGCCCAGGCAGCCGGCCCCGCGTACGGGCGGACGATCACGTTGAGCCCGGCATGCTTGCCCGCCACCGTGGCGATGGCGGAGCCCACGGTGTTGAACGTCGTGCCGGGCCGGTCCGCGGCAAGCGCCACCGCCTGGGCGCGAGCCGGCGGGCACTGGGCGAGCGCAAGGCCGCAAGCCAGCGCGAGGAGCAGGATACGGACGCTTGTCATCGAGTCCTCCGTCAACGATACCGTCGTGCGACCGCGATTGTGGGCGGGCCGTCTCCTGGACCCGCAGTGAAGATCATGCAGACGTCGGGGTCGCTGGCGTCATTCGCCCGCCCCTGCCGTCCGCTGCTTCCCCGCCGCGAGAGCGTGGCTGCCGAACCATTCATAGGCGACGATCAGGGCGGCGCCGGTCAGGCCGACAATATTGGCCATAAGCATGGTCGAGCTCTCGAAGGGCGAGACCATGGCGATGGCACCTAGGACGAACAGCAGCAGCCGGAAGAGCGGGTTGAGCGGCTTGAATAGGTAACCCACCAGCGCCGCAGCCAGGGCGAAGACGCCCGCCACGGCAGTCGCGAAGGCAACGGAGACCTCGACCGGGCCGCCAATCATCAACAGTCCCAGGCTGAAGGGGAAAAAAAAGGGTAGAAGATAGGCGGCGATGCCGTACTGCATGGAGGCGGCGGCCGTCTCCCACAGTCCGGAGCGGGCGATCGCCGCCGCGGTGAAGGTCGCGAAGCACACCGGCGGGGTGATCATCGACAGCATGCCCATGTAAAAGATGAAGAGGTGCGCTGCGATCCGGTCGACGCCAAGTTGCACGAGGGCCGGCGCCACGAGCACGGCCAGCATTGTGTAGATGACCGCTGTCGGCAGGGCCATGCCGAGAATGATGCAGACGATGCCGGTCATGGCGAGGATGAGAAGGATGTTGTCTCCGGCCAGAGCGATCAGGATGGACGACATGCTGTAGCCGAGGCCTGCGAGCTGCAGCGCGCCGATCACCACGCCCGCCACGGCCGTCATCAGCAGGATGTCCATCATGGTGTGCCCGGTAGAGACGAGCGCGCGCCAGAGCTCCCGGAACGACGGTCGCGTGCGCGAGGACACTGCGCCCACCAGCAGCGCTATCACCGCGGCGGCCAGCCCGGCCCTGCCCGGCGCCCACGCGGCGAACATCACCGTGTAGATCAGGATCGCGAGCGGGATGAAGAAGCCGAACCCACGCCTCAGGGTGGCGCCCAGGCGGGGGAGATCGGCGACAGGCACGCCCTTCAGCCCGCGCTTGGCGGCCTGCAAGTCCACCTGGAAGAAGATGGCGCAGTAGTACAGGAGCGCCGGGATCAGCGCCGCCAGCACCACCTGGCTGTAGGGAATCGACAGAAAGTCGGCCATCAGGAAGGCCGTAATGCCCATGACCGGCGGCATGATCTGCCCGCCGGTGGACGAGACCGCCTCGATGGCGGCCGCATGCTCCTTGGGATAGCCGGCACGCTGCATCATCGGGATGGAGATCGGCCCCACCACCGCCACGTTCGAGACCGCACTGCCGGAGACCATGCCAAACAGCGTCGAGGCGACGACGGAGACCTTGGCCGGCCCGCCGCGATAGCGGCCCATGGCGACGAGGGCGAGGTCGGTGATGAACGTATCGCCCTTGACGGACTTCAGGATGGCGCCGAACAGCACGAACGTCGTGATGGTGTTGGCGGTAACGTCGAGCGGCAGGCCGAGGAGGGCCGTGGAGTCGAGGTAGGTATAAACGGCAATCCGCTCCCAGGTGGACGGCGGTACGGCGAGCACGCCCGGCATGACATCGCCATACCGGGCATAGAGGATGAAGCACAGTGCGACCAGCACCAGCGTCCACCCGGTCATGCGTCGCGTTGCCTCACAGACGACGAGGATCGCCACCGCGCCCAGCGCGATGCGCTCCGGCGCCAGCACAGAAAGCTCATGGACGAGCCGGCCGTAGTTGACGATCACATAGCCGCAGGCAACGAGCGACATGAGCACCAGGAGCCAATCGTACCAGGCGACCCGGTCGAACGGCGCCCAGGGTCCGGCGCGGACATTGATGAAGCAGGCGACGAGGGCGCACGCCAGCATCGAGACCAGGAACTGCTCGTTGAAGATGACCAGGCCCACCATGTGATGAAGCTCAATCGCCCACACGCAGGCCGCGATCACCGGCAGGACGAGTGCCGCCTGTCCGACCAGCAGCGCGACGCCCGAAAGCCGCCGGTATTTCTGGTTCGCCGCGGTATCATCCATGGTTGCGTCCTAAGGCGTGATTGAGCCCATGAGGCGCTCCGAGGGCCGCGGCAATCAGCGCACGGACCCTGGCTGGCATTGCCGGCATGTCGACGTGCTCGATGCCGAACCTAGCCAGGGCATCGACAACAGCGTTCATGGTTGCGGCGAGCGCGGGCGTAATGCCGCTCTCCCCGCCGCCCTTGACGCGCAACGGGTTGCCGCGCGTCGGGTCCTCCATCAGGGCCACCGTGAAGTTTGGCATGTGGTCGGCGCGCACCATCGCGTAGTCCATGAAGCTACCGGTCGCCAGCTGTCCGCTGCCGTCATGCACCATCTGCTCCATGAGGGCCTGTCCGACCCCCTGGACGATGCCGCCATGCACCTGACCGTGCAGGATCAGGGGGTTGATCGGCTGCCCGACATCGTCGATCGAGGTGTAGCGGGTAACCTCGACAAGGCCCGTCTCGGGGTCGACCCCCACCTCACACACCGCGGCCCCGGTCGGGTAGGCGGGAAGGCGGCCGGTGAAGGTCGCGCTCGCCGAGAGGCCCCCGCACAGCGAGTCTGGCAGCGTGGCGTCCGCGCTGGCGAGCCGCGCGACCTCGAAGACGTCAAAGCTCTCGTTGCTGCCTTCCGCGCGAAACAGGCCGTCGGAGAAGGAGACATCCCCGGCGGCACAGCCGAGGCGGGTGGCGAGGATCAGGCGCGCCTTCTCGACGATCTTGCCCGCGCTCTCGACCAGCAGCTTGCCGCCCAAGCGCATGGAGCGATCCGAATGCGTCCCCCCGCCTGAGCGCACGAGGCGCGTATCGCCGGAGACGAGCGCCACCTGATGTGGCTTCACGCCCAGCAGATCGGCGACGACCTGCGCGAAGCTCGTCTCATGCCCCTGGCCGGTCGACTGGGTGCCGGTGACCACCCTGACCCGGCCCTCGGCCTCGACGGCGATCTCGATGCGCTCGTGCGCCATCCCGACGGGCGCTTCCACATAGTTGGCAAGGCCGATGCCGGCGAACTTGCCGCGCGCCTCGGCAGCCGCCCGCCGCGCGCCAAACCCGGTCCAGTCGGCGGCCTCGAGCGCCCGCTCCATATTGGCCGCGAAGTCGCCGCTGTCGTAGGTGAGGCCCATGGGCGAGGTGTAGGGTAGCTGCGCCCTGCGGACGATGTTGCGCCGGCGGATCTCCACCCGGTCCATGCCCAGCCGCCGGGCGGCGATGTCGAGCGTACGTTCGATCGCTAAGTGGGCTTCGGGCCGCCCGGCGCCGCGATAGGGACCGGTGGGTGCCGTGTTGGTCAGGGCGCCGTGGATCGTCACCGCTGCGTGCGGCACGACATAGACGCTGGTCATGATGCGAAAGCTGTTGGCCATCGGCACGAACGACACCGTATAGGCACCGACATTGCCGACAATGTCGCAAGCATAGGCCGTGATCCGGCCGTCGGAGGCAAAGCCCATGCGCGCCCGGATGACGAGATCGCGGCCCTGATAGTCCGTCAGGAAGGCCTCCGAGCGCGTGCTCGTCCAGCGAACGGGCCGGCCGACGATGCGGGCCGCGACGGCCAGCATCGGCTGCTCGGGCGCAAGGTTGGTGCGAGGACCGAAGCCGCCGCCCACATCGGGACAGACGACCTCCACCTGATCGTTCGCCACGCCAAGCGCGGCAGCAAGCATGTCCCGCTGGCGCGCCGCGCCCTGGCTCCCGGCGATCATGCTGTAGATGCGGGTCGCGGGATCGAAGCCGACTATGGCGGAGCGTGGCTCCATCTGGGCGTTGGCCACGCGCTGGTTCACGAAGCGCTGATCGACCACCAGCGCCGAGTCCGCGAGCGCACGCGCCGTTGCGTCATGGTCGCCGAAGTGTGCATGGACGACAAGATTATCCTTAAGGCTCTCTTCGACTCTGGGTGCGCCGGGCTCCTCCGCTCGCTCGGCGGCGAGCACGTGTGGCAGCTCCTCGTATTCTACCTCGACGAGCTCGGCCGCATCCTGGGCAAGGGCGGCCGTCTCGGCGACGACCATAGCGACCGGTTCGCCCAGGTAGCGGACCCTCTCCACCGGCATCGGCAGATGAGGAATATCGATGGACACCGTGTCCGGAAAGGACCGGAAGGCGCGGCGGGTATGGTCGTGAGCGTCGGCCGGATCGGCGAAATGGCCGATCGGGCCTCCTCCCACGGCCACGTAGTCCGCGCCCGTCAGGACCGCCAGCACCCCCGTCCGCAGCAATGCCTCCGCTGAGCTGACGCGCACGATTCGCGCCGATGGAACGGGCGAGCGCACGAAGACGGCGTGACACTCGTCGGGCAGGCGGAAATCGTCCGTGAAGCGCCCCTTGCCCGCAATCAGCCGCTCGTCCTCGAAGCGCGGCAGCGGGCGGCCGATATAGGGCGCCGCGCGCCCGGCGCCTTCTCCAGACTCTCCTGGCGGGCGGTCAAGCATCGTCGTGCTGCGTCTCCGCCGCCGTGCCTCCGGCTTCCTGCAGCGCCCACTTTCCCTCGGCAGTGCGTCCCAGCCGCCCTGCGGCACGCAGGTCGTCGAAGGTGCGGACGATCTCGCGGCCATCGCGCGAGCCCGTGGCCGCCATCAGCTGCTCGAAGGTCTTCGGCCCGTGGCGCAGCGCGGCCATCAGGGACTCGAAGCGCTCGCCGGCGTAGTCGGGCGCCCTAGGTACCAGGGCTTCGAGTGTGTCGGCGACCTCGATGGGCATGGTGCAGTCGAAGCCCGCCTTGGCACCGGTGCGCGCTCCGGCGAGCGAGGGGTCCAGCGGCAGGGTCCGCATGCCGGACTGGACCACCAGGTCGCGGTCGGCCTGGAAGCGCGTGGCAAGCGCCCAGTCCACCTGCTGCTCGGAGAATATGTCAATATCCCAATCGAAGACGAAGATATGCTTCACGTTGGCGAGCGAGCCGAAGGCGGCGGCAATGGCGTTGCGCGCCTCGCCGGGCACCCGCTGGCGCATGGAGATGCGCACATTGTACATACCGCCGGATGAAGTGGTGGCGTAAACTCCCCGCACTTCGCGCACCGCCGTCTCCAAGGCGCGCCAGATGCTCACCTCGGTGCGCAGCGCAATCAGCTGCGCGGAATCGGTGAGCCCCAGATGGCGGCCAGCGATCGTGGAGGTCTGGAAGATCGGATCGCGCCGGTGTGTGATGGCGGTGAGGTGGAAGACCGGGTTCATCTTCACGCCACCGTAGTAGCCGAGAAACTCGCCATAGGGCCCCTCGGGCTCCACGTGGCCGGCCGGGTCCAGATACCCCTCGAGGACGCATTCCGCATCCGCGGGAACCCGCAGTTCACTGGTGATGCACTTGACCACCGGCAGCGCCTCGTTGCGCAGGGACGCGATCAGCCCGACCTCGTCGACGGGAATACGCATCGTCGCCGCGACGTGATCCACTGGGTGCGAGCCGATGACAAAGGCGATGGGCAGGGGCTTACCCTGCCGCGCGTGACGCTCGTAGATGGCCTTGAGATCGCTCGGCGCGACGAGATCGATACCTGCCTGTCGGCGGCCGCGTAGCATCAGGCGGCGGATGCCGACGTTCGTCAGGCCCGTGCGCGGATCCACGACGATATCCATGGAGGAGGAGATATACGGCGCCCCGTCCAGCCCGTGCTGCAGATGCACGGGCAGCGCGGTCAGGTCGGCGTCGCTGCCGCGCAGGACCACATCGTGAACGGGAGCCTCCGCCGCCGTCACCTCGCGCGTGCCGGGGGTGCGCCGGAGCCGCTCGAGAACGGTCGGCAGTAGGCCGGCAACATCGGTTCCGAAAGCGAGAGCGAGCCTCTCGCGGCTGCCGGCGACATTGCCTGCAAGCGCTGCCTGCTCCGGGCCGACCTTGCGGAACAGAATCGCCATCTCGCTTCCATCGAGGGCGGCCGCAACGTTGGCGAGATCGCAGGGCTCGTCTTGGACAGTGAGCAGGCCGGCCGATGCGAGGCGGTCCAGAAACGTCCGGAGCTCGAACTGCCCCGCAGGGGCGTCTCCGGGTCGCGCTCCTGCTCCCTGCATATCTCCTCCCGCAGCGCGATCGTTTGATTTAGTTGGACTGCATTGTATCCCGTTCGCAAATGGGTGCGTCAAGCACGATGACCGCAAGCACCTGCGCTCGACAGCCTTTGACACTGTAGCGGATCGCGCCCAAGCGCTCGGTCTTGACGCGCCCGGGCTCGTGCTGGCGCGGTTGCGGTCGGAGGATCGACGCTCCAATCTACAACGGCGGACGTCCCGGCCTCACCCATGCCGCCCGGCAGCTCGAAATTTTTCCGTGCGAAACGATCGAGACCGAGACCATCAAGATCTCGCCGAAGAGCGGCTCGCCGCGATCGGAGTTCTCCAACGCGAACGTCCCGCCCTTCTCAGCCGTGAAGCGGCAGGGTTTGCTGCATTGGATCCTGCCTACCGATTCCATGCGGCCTTTGTGTGCTCCCTGACTGAGGTTCGGCACCGCGGCCCGGCGGAAGCACCACGGGTGTCGTTGCCCAAGAGATCATCAGATCGCTGCCGAGAGCATGCGTCGGTGTCTGCCAAATCGAGCCCCCGCGTCCGACGTGTTATCTTGTCGGGGCCGTTGTGGTTGAGCGGGCTCGGAGTGCGCCCGTCGTCACGTTTGCTGTGCCCCGCATGCCCTCCGTTCAGGGCACGTCGCCGGGCTCCAGGGGGTGTACGTGCGTTGGATGGACGGCGAGTTATAACAAAAGGGGTTTGCGGGGGCCCGATTTAGCCGAGACCGACGCCGCCAGTGCTACGGCGCTTGCGCCCGCCGCCATGGCGCATAGCCACGCGGGCGCGGGCGGTCTGCGGGCGATGGCGTCGATCCTTGCGTGCTGCAGCGGTGGTGAGGCGGCCGGCGCCGAGCGCCTCGATGGTTCCCTCGCGCGTGCCACGCGATCCATATTCGATCCCGGCAGGCGCGGCCGCCGTTGCGCAAAGACGCGCCGCCGCGCCGGCGCCGGCATTCAGTTGCAGCAAGCCCCAGCGCGGCATGAGCAGCCGTGAGCCCGAGCTGCGACCTAGCCGATCGGATGCCGCCACGGTCTTGTCCGTCGACTGGCCATTGACAAAGAGGACGCGGGCAAAAGCAAGGACGAGGTGCGAGCGCTCCTCCAGGCCACGTGTACGCCCTCATGTCGGCTCGGGGGCCGGTTCGGGCCAATCACGACGCGGCCGTGGTCGACGCCTCCGCCACGTAGGTTTCACCATCTTTCGCGGATCGATCACGCGATCAAAATCGGCCTCGGACACATAGCCAAGCCTCAACGCGGCAGCCTGCAAGGTTAGATCGTTGTCCATCGCGTAATGGGCGATCTTCGAGGCCTTGTCGTAGCCGATCACCGACGACAAGGCGTCACCAGCATCAGCGGGCGTTCGACATAGGCGTTGATCCTTTCGAGGTTCGGCTTCGTGCCCTCCACGAGGAACCTGCGGAAGTCAACGCAACCGTCGGTCATGATCGTGATCGAATGCGTGATGTTGAAGATCATCAGCGGCTTGTAGACGTTCATCTCCAGGTACCCGCCCCCTCCTCCAAAGCCCACCGCGACGTCATTGGCCATCACCTGCGCCGCGATCATGGTGAGCGCCTCCCACCGCCTCGCACCGGGTGGATTGACCTTGCCCGGCATGACTGACATCGCGAATGTCCCGATCAACGACAAAGTTCCAGATTGTTACCCGACACACCATGGATGAGATTATCTACCCCGATGAGGGTTATTTCGGATTGAAGTATTCATCGGATCTCATCGTTATACAGGTGACCTGGGTCAGAGGCCGTTGCATGGACGTCAAGAAGCAGTTCGATCGCCGCATCGCTGAAATTAACGAGAAGGCGGGTCTCCGCAAGGAAGACATCTGGATCAGCTTGGTGGATGCGGGGCGGGAGGACTGGTCGTTCGGCAACGGCGAGATGCAGGACGCGCCCAAATAAAGCTAAGGCCACGGAGCTGGTCACTGAGACTAATCTCACTGCAAAGAAGAACCCCGATGGACCGTCGCACCCTTGTGGGAATGCTGGCCGCGGCAGGCGCCGCCTTTCCTTTGGTCAGCCGAGCAGCCATCGCTCCGACATCGCCAAGGACGAAGAATGTCGTCTTCTTGCACGGACTGTTCGCCGACGGCTCTTGCTGGTCCAAGGTCATCGCCCGCCTTCAGAAGAAGGGGGTCAACTGCACCAGCGTGCAGAATCCTCTGACCTCGCTGCAGGAGGCGTCGGAGGCCGCGCGCCGGGCGATCGCGGCGCAGCCGGGCCCGACGGTGCTCGTCGGTCATTCCTACTCCGGAATGATCGTGACGGAGGTGGGGGTGGACCCGAAGGTCACCGCGCTTGTCTACGTAGCTGCGCGGGCACCTGATGCCGGCGAGGACTATACCGCGCTGGCGAAGAACTATCCGACCCCCCCGGCCACAGGCGGCATTGTCTTCGACGAAGATTGGGGGCGGTTGTCGGAGCAAGCTTTCTTGCAGGACTTCGCGGGCGACCTGCCGCGGGACGAGGCGCGCGTCCTCTACGCGGTTCAGCAGCCCTTCAAGAAGTCGCTGACGACGGAACAGACGACCAATGCCGCTTGGCGCAGCAAGCCGACCTTCTATGCCGTCTCCACCCAAGACCGGACGATCAATCCCGACCTGGAGCGCTTCATGGCCAAGCGTATGGGTGCAAAGACAATCGAAGTCGCGGCGAGCCACCTGGCGCTGATCTCACATCCCGATGCGATCATGAATCTGATTTTGGAGGCGCTCGCCGTCTGAGCAGGCAATCCAAGCAGGCGATCAACAAAGCTGACGATGGCCGAGTGGAACAAACAAAAGGATGGG